>CAXSEX010000506.1:0-3373 GCA_964236415.1 uncultured Acetobacteraceae bacterium
CCGCGCGCCACGACGGACACCGGCGTGCCTGCCATTTCCAGCCGCGCCGCCAGGAAGCCGCCGATGGCCCCGGCGCCGAACACGCAGATGCTCGGCACGGTCAGGCGCCCAGGCCGAGCTTCGCCGCCAGGCCGATCCGCTGCACCTTGCCGGTCGCGCCCTTCGGGATGTCGTCGCGCAGCAGGACGTGGCGCGGCACCTTGTAGGCGGCGAGGCGGGCGGCGCAGAAGTCGCGGATGTCCTGCTCGGTCGCGGTTTGGCCGGGATGCAGCACCACGACGGCGCCGACCTCCTCGCCCAGTTTCGCGTGCGGCACGCCGAAGGTCACGACCTGGGCGATGCCCGGGTGGTCCAGCAGCACGACATCGACCTCCAACGGGCTGATCTTCTCGCCGCCGCGGTTGATCTGCTCCTTGAGCCGCCCGGTGAGGAACAGGTAGCCCTCCTCGTCGATCCGCCCCTGGTCGCCGGTGCGGAACCAGCCGTCGGTGAAGGCGCGGGCGTTAGCGTCGGGGTTGCCGGCGTAGCCCGGCGTCACGTTGGGGCCGCGGATCACCACCTCGCCGACGCTGCCCTGCGGCATGATCGCGCCGTCGTCCGACATCACCGCGACCTCCGGCCCGGCGGCGAGGCCCACGGCGCCGGGCTTGCGCGCGCGCGGCGGCAGCGGGTTGGAGGCCATCTGGTGCGCGGCCTCCGTCATGCCATAGGCTTCCACGACGGGGGTGCCGAACACGTCCTCCAACTCCTGCATGACCTGGGGCGGCAGGGACGCGCTGGACGAGCGGATCAGGCGCAGCCCGGCGGCGCGGGCGCGCTCGGGGTGGGCGCGCATCCGCATCAGGATCGCCTGGTGCATGGTGGGCACGGCGGTGTACCAGGTTGGGCGCACCTCGGCGAGCCACTCGCCGAACTTGAAGGCGTTGAACCCCGGCGTGCAGCACACCCCGGCGCCGGCGCGCAGCGACGACAGCACGGCGGCGACCAGCCCGTGGATGTGGAACAGTGGCATGACGTTGAGGCACACGTCGTCCGGTCCCAATGCCAAGGAATCCCCGATGTGCCGGGCAGACGCCGCCAGGTTCCCGTTGGTCAGCGGCACGATCTTCGGCCGCGCCGTGGTGCCGGAGGTGTGCAGCACGAGCGCCATGTCGTCCGCCTCGGCCGCGCCCCCCGCCGCGGGCGCCCCGGCCGGGAGGGCCGAAGCGTCCAGGCGGTATAGCCCGGCGGCGGCGTCGCTGGCCGGGTGCAGCTCGATGGCCGGGATGCCGAGCCGCTCCGCCACCGCGCGGGCCGGCGTGGCATCGCCCGCCTGCAAGACGATGGCCCGTGGCTTGAGGTCGGACAGGTAGAACTGGAACTCGTCCGCCGTGTAGGCCGGGTTGAGCGGCGCGGCCGTGCAGGCAGCAGCGACGCTTGCGAAGCAGGTCGCCATCTCCGGCCCGTTGGGCAGCACGATGCCGACCCGGCTTCCGCGCCCGATGCCGACGCCGTTCAGCGTAAGCCGCGCCTGCTCGGCCAGCGCCCGCAGCCCGGCGCCGTCCAGCCAAGGGCGGCCCGGCGCGCCGATTGCGCGGGCGGAGGTGTTGGCGGACAGGATGGCCCAGATGGAGTCGGTCATGGTCGGGAGCCTCGTCATTGCGCCGGGCGCGGGAACCAGGCCGGCACGGTGGCCGGACGATCCTGCTTCGCCTTCGCGATCTCATCCGCGCGGTTCTGCCGCGACACGCTGCGGAACGTCGCGTAGGGGTCGAGCGCGGTGCGCTTGATGGAGTCGATCGGGTCGATGAACCGCTCGCGCGTATCGACGGCGTTGGCGCCGTAGCGGGTAAGGTCCACCGCGGTGCTGGCGCCGTATGTGGCCCAGGTCAGCGGGTCCAGCACCGTGTTCCCGCCAAAGCCCACGGCGTCGCGCGGGTTGCTCGGCCCGATGACCGGGAGGAACAGGTACGGCCCCGCGTCCACGCCCCACAGCGCAAACGTCGTGCCGAGATCGCTGGAATGGTCCGGGTAGCCCCAATCCGTCGCCACGTCGAACAAGCCGAGGCCGCCCGCGGTGGTGTTGATCAGGAAGCGCATCAGGCTGTCGCCCGCCCGGCGCGGCTTGGCCGACAGCACGTCGTTGGCGAAATTCGCGGGCTGGCCCAGGTTGGTCAGCACGTTGCGGATCGGGCGCCGGACGGCACCGGGCACGTAGTCGCGGTAGGCCACCGCGACAGGCCGCAGCGCGTAGGTGTCGATCGTGTCGTTGACCTTGTAGAAGACCCGGTTCGTCGGTTCCAGCGGGTCGTTCAACTCCCTGTATTCGGCCACAGCATCCGGGTCGTTGGCGGGTGGGCGGGCCGCGCAGGCGGCGACGGACAGCAGGGCGAGGCCAAGAAGCAGACGGGCGATGGGCAGCACGCGGGCGATCCTTTCAGGGCATTGCCTTTGGGGCATTGCCGCGATCATTCCATGAAACCGCGCGAAATCCCACCCCGGATGCGGCGGTTCACCCCTTCTTCAAGTCGTCCGGCTTATGCACGGCCGTCTTGCCGGACTTGGCGGACTTCACCATGAATTGCGGCTCTTCCTTCGTGGCTTTCGCCGTGTAGCCCTTGACCCGGGTGGTGCCTGTCACCTTCTTCTCGACTGTTCCGTGCGTTTCCCCGCCGGAGGTGCCCCAGCTTACCTTGTCGCCGGGTTTCAGGGTCTTGGGCATGGAGGGTTCCTTGTTGGTTGCCGCACCGTGAACAACGGAAAGGCCGGCCAGGTTCCCAGCGCACATGCGCGCCTCTATCCCCCAGCCATCAAGGAGCACCCGCATGAACGTCGCCCTCCGCCCGCAGCCCGGCACCTTTGACGCCCGCCTGGACCGGCTGGGCGAGGTGGTGGTCCGCGTCGGCTTGGGCCTGGCGCCGGGCCAGGAACTGCTCATCACGGCGCCGCTCGACGCCGTGCCGCTGGTGCGCCGGATCACCGAGCACGCCTACCGCGCCGGGGCGTCCCTGGTCACGACCCTGCTGAACGATGATGCCGCCACCCTGGCCCGCTTCGAGCACGCGCCGGACGAGGCGTTCGACAAGGCCGCCGCCTGGCTGTTCGACGGCATGGCGGCGGCGTTCCGCGGCGGCGCGGCGCGTTTGGCGATTGCGGGCGAGAACCCGTCCTTGCTCGCCGGGCAGGACCCTGCCCGGGTCGCCCGCGCCAACCGCGCCCGCTCCGCCGCCTACCGCCCGGCGCTTGAGCTGATCACCGGGTTCGGCATCAACTGGACCATCGCCAGCTTCGCCACCCCGGCCTGGGCGCGCACGGTGTTCCCGGACCTGCCGGAGGGCGCGGCGGTGGCGCGGCTGTGGGACGCGATCTTCGCGGCGTCCCGCCTCGACACGCC
>CAXSEX010000507.1:0-3368 GCA_964236415.1 uncultured Acetobacteraceae bacterium
CTGCGGGACGCCGGGCTGCCGTGACGCGGTGGCCGGACGGCGCATTGTCCAGCCCGGCATCCGGCCGGCGGCTTGCCGCAGACACGCCGCACTCCCTTGCCGCCGGGCCGGAACGCTGGCCGGTCGTGTCGGACATCCCGTTCCTGCGCGCTGACCGCCGCCGCCTGGCCGACGCGGCGCTGGCGGCGCTCGACGCGGGCGACGCGCATTGGGCACTGGTGCTCCTGCTGGGGGACCAGGACAACTGGGCGCGCACGCCCCCGCCCGCGGAGGACGACCGGGCCACGTTGGCCAGCCGGCCGGAGGGCTTCACCTTCCGCGCGGCGATGGACGCCTTGGCGTTCGGCCCCGTTGGCACCTACTTCGCCCACCGCTGGTCGGACCCGACGTTCCTGTCCGGCCTGGCGTTGGCGGAGGCCCATTGGAACAGCCCGTCCTGCGTGTTCGAGTTGGCCTGCGGCGCCGGGCACTACCTGCGCGAGTTCGCCCGCTTCGCCCCCCACGTTGCCGGCGCGGACATCGTGTTCGCCAAGTTGTGGCTGGCCCGGCGCTACCTTGCGCCCGCGGCGCGGCTGGTGTGCTTCGACGCGGCGGCGCCCTGGCCTCTGGCCGGGGCGTCCGCCGATTTGGTGTTCTGCCATGACGCCTTCTACTTCCTGCCGGACAAGCCGCACGTGGCGGCCGAGATGTTGCGGGTCGCCGGGGCGGGCGGGCGCGTGCTGGTCGGGCACGCGCATAATGCCCTGGTGGACAACCTGTCCGCTGGCGAGCCGCTGCCGCCGGCCGGCTACGCCGCGCTGTTCGGGACGCCGATGCTGTACGACGACCGGGAACTCACGGAGGCGCTGGTCGAGACGCGGGCGCCGGTGCCGGGCGACGCGGACGCGCTTGCCGACGCGCCGTCCATGCATCATGGGTTTACCCGGCCGCAGGGCGGGCTCACGATGCCGCCACCCGGGACGGTGCTGCGCCGCAACCCGCTTTACGCCGGGCCGGAGATCCGGTGGCCGTCGGAGCGTTACCAAAAGGAGTACGGGCCGCTGGCGACCTACCCGTTGCGGTCAAACGCGCCGGAGCGGGCGGTGGCCGGGGCGGACGACGCGACCGACCGCTTCGCCCGGCGCCGGGTTCTCCTGGACCTGCCGCAGCAATGGTGATACTGGGCTGGGGCATTGCCGGGTGCGGCTGGGTGGCGCGCGACTACGCCGCCCCGGCGATCCAGGCGTCGCGCAACGGGCGGCTGGCCGCCTTGTTCGACCCTTCTGCCGCGTCGCTGCAACAGGCGTCCAAGCTGTTCGGCGCGCCGGCCCACGCACGCATCGACGACTTCCTGGCGACGCCCGGCCTCGGCGCCGTTTACGTCGCGGCGCCCAACCACGCGCACCGCGCGTTGGTCGAGGCCGCGGCGGGGGCCGGCCTGCCGGTGCTGTGCGAGAAGCCGATGGCGACCACAATGGCGGACGCCGAAGCCATGGTCGCCGCGTGCGACCGCGCCGGCGTGCTGTATGCCACCGCGTTCGACCAGCGGTTCCATGCGGCGCACCGCGTGCTGGCCACCTTGATGGCGGAGGGCCGGCTCGGCACGGTCACGGCCATCCGCATCGTGTATGCGTGCTGGCTGCCGGCCGATTGGGCGGCGGGCGGGGCAGGGGACAACTGGCGCATCGACCCGGCGCGCGCAGGTGGCGGCGCGCTGATGGACTTGGCGCCGCACGGCCTCGACCTGTCGTCGTATTTGCTGAACGAGGACCTGGTGGACGTCGCCGCGATCGGCCAGGCCCGCGTGCACCGCTACACCGTGGAGGACGGGGCCTTGCTGATGGCGCGGTCGCGTTCCGGGGTGATGGTGCAGATGCACGTCGCCTACAACTGCCCGGAGACCCTGCCGCGCCGCCGGCTGGAAGTCGTGGGCACGGCGGGGCAGGCCGTCGCCACGGACACCATGGGACAGACGCCCGGCGGCACGCTGGACTGGATCGACGCGGCCACCGGCGTGGTGCAGCCCGTCCCCGTTCCCGGCGCCGAACGCTCGCCGTTCCTCAACCAGGTCGAAGGCTTCGCCGACGCCGTGCTGGGCGCGCAGCCCTTCGCGTTCAGCGCCGCACGCGACCTGTCGATCATGGCCCTGGTGCTGCGGGCGCAGGCGATGGCCCAGCCGCCGTTTGATCCTCCGCCGCCAAGCCCGTAACACGTCGCAAGCACCACGTTGACCCGCCCCACCCAGATCGAGCGATGACAGAGCATTTCCTGCCGCCCACGCTGCCCGACGCCGCAGCCGCCTACGTCGCCTCCATGCCCGAAGGGCGGGTGGAGCTGTTCTCCTTGTCGCCACTCGACCGCACCGGCGTGTCCTGCTGGAATGCGATCTTCCTGAACCGGGACGGCACGCGCTGGCACGGCGTCGCGCCGCACGGCGTCGGCTACGGCGTGGACGACGACGGCGCCATCATCGGCACGACGGGGGAACTGGCGGAGGCGGTGCATTCCGCGACCGAAATCCACCGCATGGAGCGCAAGCGCGCCAGCTTCCACGCGCTCCGGGCCGAGGCGGGCGCGCGGCATGTCGCCGATCCCCTGACCCTGTGCCTGCCAGCCGGCAGCCCCGTCGATGGCGACACGACCCTGGAATGGGTGCCGGCCCGCCGCTGGCCCGGCGGCGAGACGGTGTGGCTGCCCATCGACATCGCCGCCTGCTCGGTGGGCGACCTGTCGCCGGGCTACGTGCCGTTCACGACGCCGATCACCAATGGGCTGGGCGCCGGGCCGACGCTCGACTTCGCCATCGGGCATGGGCTGTGCGAGCTGCTGCAGCGGGACGGCAACGGGACCGGGTTCCGCGCGATGGACCGCGGCATCGCGCTCGACCTGGGCGACGGGCCGGCTGACGGGCGCACCCGGGCCTTGCTCGACCGGCTGCGCGCCCTCGGTATCGAGGTGATCCCGAAGTTCGCCACGACCGAGTTTGGCACCGCCAACGTGTACTGCGTAGGCGCCGAGCAGGACAAGGTCGCTGCGCCCTACCCGATTATGGTGACGGCGGCGGGGGAAGCGGCGTCGCTCGACCGCGAGCACGCGCTGCGCAAGGCGGTGTTCGAGTTCGCCGCCGCCCGGATGCGCAAGGTGTTCAGCCACGCGCCGCTGGCCGACATCGCGGGCGTGGCGCCGCCGGGCTATCTGGAGCGGTTCCGCGCCTACCACAGCCTGGGCGGCGAGGAGAGCCGCAGCCTGCGCGCCATGGTGGAATGGCTGGGGCTGGACCAGCGGTCGCTCAAAGCCTTGCTGGCCGACACCGTGCTGTCCCGGCGCGGCGTGCAGCGGTTCGACGCGCTGCCGACCTGGGACGGCCCGCTGTCCGGCACCGGGCTGGT
>CAXSEX010000508.1:0-3346 GCA_964236415.1 uncultured Acetobacteraceae bacterium
CGAGATGGCTACGGCGCGCCGTGCAGCCTGATCCGCGCCCCCTGGCCGCAGCCGGGGCCGGTCGCCGACCCCGCCGCGGTGCGGGAGGAGCTTGACTGGGTGGTGCGCTTGATTGGCGAGGTGCGCGGCGTGCGGTCCGAGATGCAGATCGCGCCCGCGGTGCTCACGCCGATCCTGCTGCGCGACGCGAAGCCGGAGACGATGGCGCGCGCGGCGCGCTGGGCGGAAAGCATCCATCGCATGGCGCGCGCCTCCTCCGTTGAGCCACTGGACGGCCCGTTGCCGCCGGGCAGCGCGCAGATCGTGGTGGACGAGGCGACCGTCGTGCTGCCGCTGGCCGGCGTGATCGACCTGGGCGCAGAGCGTGCCCGGCTGAACAAGGAGCGCGCCAAGGCGCTGGCAGAGGCCGAGAAGGTCATGCGCAAGCTGGGCAACGCCGAGTTCGTCGCCAAGGCGCGGCCGGAGGTCGTGGAGGAGAACCGCGGCCGGCTGGCCGCCTTCCAGCACGACGCCGCCCGGATCGAGGCCGCCATTTCCCGCATCGCGTTGTAGCATGCGGCAGTTTTGACCCATGTTCCCAGATCAGTCCGAAACCTTCCGCCTGATCCTCCGGCCCATCGAGGCCAACGACGCCGACGCGGTGTTTGAAGGGTATGCCCAAGACCCTGTTGTTTCCCGTTTCCTGATCTGGCGTCCGCATTCCGCCATCGCCGAAACCCGAGCTTTCATCGCTCACTGCCTGGAAGCGTCATCCTCGCGCACCTACACCGTGGTTGAGCGCGAGAGCGGTCGGCTGATCGGGTGCTTGGACCTGCGGCGTGAAGCCCCGCACCGCATCGGCTTCGGCTATGTCCTGGCGCGCCCTTGGTGGGGCATGGGCCTGATGACCGAGGCACTGTCAGAGATCGTGGCGTGGTCCCTGCGGCAGGATGGCGTGTGGCGCGTCGAAGCCGTATGCGACGTGGAGAACCCTGCCTCTGCGCGGGTAATGGAGAAAGCCGGGCTGATGCGCGAAGGTGTGCTGAAGCGATGGCTGGTGCATCCGAACCTGGGTCCTGAGCCTCGTGACTGCTTCAGCTACGCTATAATCCGATAAGGGAGCACGGAGAAGAACATGCTGACAAAGCGTTGGGACAAGTCCCGCCTGCCGTCCCGCCACGTGACGGAGGGGCCGGGCCGCGCGCCGCACCGCAGCTACTACTACGCGATGGGCCTGACGGAGGACGAGATCAACCAACCCTTCGTCGGCGTCGCCACCTGCTGGAACGAGGCGGCGCCGTGCAACATCGCGCTGAGCCGCCAGGCGCAGTCCGTGAAGCGCGGGGTGGCGGAGGCCGGCGCGACCCCGCGCGAGTTCACCACCATCACCGTGACCGACGGCATCGCCATGGGCCACCAGGGCATGAAGTCCTCCCTGGTGTCGCGCGAGGTCATCGCCGACAGCGTCGAGTTGACGGTGCGGGGCCACTGCTACGATGCGCTGGTGGGCCTGGCCGGCTGCGACAAGTCGCTGCCCGGCATGATGATGGCGATGCTGCGGCTGAACGTGCCGAGCGTGTTCATGTATGGCGGCTCCATCCTGCCCGGCCGCTACAAGGGCCGCGACGTCACGGTGGTCGATGTGTTCGAGGCGGTGGGCCAGCACGCCGCCGGGCGCATGTCCGACAGCGACCTGCACGAACTGGAATGCGTCGCCTGCCCATCCGCCGGGGCGTGCGGCGGGCAGTTCACCGCGAACACGATGGCAACCGTCAGCGAGGCCATCGGGCTGGCCTTGCCGGGTTCGGCCGGGTCGCCGGCGCCGTACGAGGACCGCGACCGCTGGGCCGTGGAGTCCGGCCGCGCCGTCGTCAAGCTGATCGAGAGCGGGTTGCGCCCGCGGGACATCGTGACGCTCAAGGCGCTGGAAAACGCCGCGGTCGTCGTGGGCGCCACCGGCGGCTCCACCAACGCCGGGCTGCACCTGCCGGCGCTGGCGCACGAGGCGGGCATCCGCTTCACGATGGACGACGTGGTCAGCATCATGCGCCGCACGCCCTACATCGCTGACCTCAAGCCCGGCGGCAAGTACGTGGCGTTGGACGTGCACCGGGTCGGCGGCATCCCGGTGATCCTCAAGGCGCTGATGGACGGCGGCCTGCTGCACGGCGACTGCATCACCGTGACCGGCAGGACGCTGGCGGAAAACCTGGCGGACGTGGCGTTCCCGACTGACCAGGACGTGGTTTACCCGGTGTCCCGCCCAATCAGCGCCACCGGCGGCGTGGTCGGCCTGCGCGGCAACCTGGCGCCGGATGGTGCCATCGTGAAGATCGCCGGCATGGAAAGGCTGCAATTCGAGGGCACTGCGCTGTGCTTCGATAGCGAAGAAGAAGCGTTCCAGGCCGTGCAGGACCGGGCCTACAAGGCCGGCGACGTGATCGTGGTGCGTTACGAGGGGCCGAAGGGCGGACCCGGGATGCGGGAAATGCTCTCGACCACCAGCGCCATCTACGGCCAAGGCATGGGCGACCAAGTTGCGCTGATCACCGATGGGCGTTTCTCCGGAGGCACTCGCGGCTTCTGCGTCGGCCATGTCGGGCCGGAGGCGGCGCTGGGAGGCCCCATCGCGCTGTTGCGCAACGGCGACCGCATCCGCATCGACGCGGCGGCCGGCACCATCGAGGCGTTGCTGTCCGACGCCGAACTGGCCGAACGGCGCACCGCCTGGACGCCGCGCCGGACCGACTACAACAGCGGCGCGATCTGGAAATTCGCCCAGACCGTCGGCCCCGCGCACTTGGGCGCAGTGACCAATCCCGGCGGCGCCGCGGAAACGCACTGCTACGCCGACATCTGAGCGATACCGCCCGCTTGCCGTGCATCGGCAGGCGGGCTAGGGTTGCGCCGTGCTGTCGTCGTTGTCCATGCAGGTGTTGGCCGGTGCGCTTCGTTCCGCGTTGCGCTATGCTGCGCGCCTGCTCGGCTTCGCGCTTCTCCTCCGACTTATCCGCCCCTAGGCGCCTCGCTGGGCTGATCTGTGCCGGCATCGCTTAGGGGACACGCCCTGAGAGCCGGTTCGCACACGCACTTCGAGGACCCCACCTGTGGCCATCAATCATCCCAGCTTCGGCACCATGCCGGACAACCGCGTCATCATCTTCGACACCACGCTGCGCGACGGCGAGCAATCGCCAGGCTTTTCCATGAACTTGGCCGAGAAGCTCCGCATGGCGGAGGCGCTGGCCGAGTTGGGCGTGGATGTCATGGAGGCGGGCTTCCCCATCGCCTCGCCTGGCGACTTCGAGAGCGTGCAGGAGATCGCCCGCACGGTGCGCGGCCCGGTGATCTGCGGCCTGGCCCGCAC
>CAXSEX010000509.1:0-3340 GCA_964236415.1 uncultured Acetobacteraceae bacterium
GCTGGTTCGCATAGACGTTGTCGATGACGCCGAGCGACAGGGCCGCCTGGCCCTGTGCCGGCACGGCCAGACCGGCCGCGATGAAGACCGCGAGGATGAGTCGTTTCACGTACACGCTCCGGGAGGATTAGAGACGGGGACCCCGACGGCGTCGGGGAGGCGCTCGGGGACCGCGCGCGGCTGGAAGAGTTCTGGCTGCCGTCCCGTCCGGACCCGGAGCGGCAGCCTGAGCTGCACGAGCACTGGCGGGAGATGTTCTCCGGGCCGCTGCGCTTCGTGCTTGCAGGGTCCCGACCGGCCAAGCAGCCGATCACGACGGACCTGCTCGCCGCGCGTCTGCCAGGCCCGCCCACGGCGGCAGGTTTCGAAACGAGCAGCAACTGGTCCGGCGCCTACATCCTCCCGAACCGCGGCGACCGCTTCAGCCGGGTCGTCGGCCGGTGGAAGGCGCCGAAGGTCAAGCCCGGCACGGGACCGAACCCGTCGGGCTTGCCGTTCCGCTGCTCGATCTGGATCGGGCTGGACGGCAAGAAGAGGTGGACGCGGTCCATGCCGCAGGTCGGCACGGTGCACACCGTTGCGCGCGACGGCACGCCCGAGGACCCGAAGCTCTGGTGGCAGTGGTGGGTGCGCGACGGGCACTCGGCGCCGCACGACATCTCCGGCGTGCCGATCCGCGCCGGCGACGAGGTGCTCTGCAGCGTGACCGTGGTGTCGCCGCACGAGGTGCGCTTCCATGTCAAGAACCGCAACACCGGCACCTTCGCCGGCTTCGCCGTAAGCGAAGCCATGCCGCTGTACGGCGCCACGGCCGAATGGGTCGTCGAGCAGCCGTCCGATCCGCCGGACCGCCCGAAGGGGGCCAGCAACAGGCAGGGGCCGGAGCCGCTGTTCCCGTTGCCCGACTACGGCAGCGTGGTGTTCAAGCGTTGCGCGGCGCAAGCAGCTGCGGCGCCCGGGCTTGAGGGCCGCTGCCACTCGCTGGGGACGCCCAGGCTCATCCGCATGTCGCAGCTGCTGGCGCAGCCGACCCGCAAGGCACTGATCTCGGTGCCCAGCCGCCGGAACCAGAAGCCGGGCGAACTCAGGGTGACCTATCGGGCCTCCTGACGGCATGGGCCAACAGCCCGGGCGACCCGGCTACCCCGCGTCGCCCGGGGCCGGGTTGCTGGCCAGGACGCGGGCGATGAAAGTGGCCTTGGCCTTGGTGTAGGAGGCCCTGTCGCTTGGGAAACGGGCTGCAAGCGCCATCTTCCTGATCTCGTAGAGCCGGGCGACCGCATGGTCGGCCAGCAGCCGGTCGCGGAACAGCACCTTTTCATGCCAACCCGGCCCGTGCCACTCGACGAGGTGGAGATGGTGCGTACGGGGCGCGCCCTTGCCGAAGAAGTGCTCATTCGGGACGAGTTCCTCGCCCAGGTAGTCGTAGCCGATCCCCCGCAGCAGCGGAATGCAGTCGCGCCCCCGCGAAAGCCGCTCCACCCCGACCAGCACGTCGAGGATCGGCTTGGCCCTGATGCCCGGGATGGCTGTGCTGCCGCAATGCTGGATGTCCAGGGCCAGGCCGGCCAAGGCTGCCCTGATCCGCTGCTTCTCCGTTTCGTAGACTTGCGCCCAACTCGGGTCATGCCCCACGAGCATGACCGTGCCCTCTTTCAGTCCGAGCAATGCGCCACCCTTGGATCAACGACGGCAATGATTTCCAATATAAATAATTTAGATCAAGTTTATGACATCAAAACACTCATGGTTTTTACAAACTATGTTCCTAATTGTGACCTATCCATTGTTGCAATCGACCTTTCGTCTTGGCGGTGCAGAGTCACCAGCAGCGGTGCCGGAGCGTTTCATTTCTGAAATGAAGCAACGGGGTCCGGAACCCGTGTGGAGCCACCGCCGCGCCCTTGGCGGCGCTGGTCAAGGCGTCTGTCAGGTTCATGCGTGTCCTCCCATCTGCATGGCCTGGAACGGCAGGGCGCACAGCCTGCGGCTCCAGCCGGTCCCAAACGTCCGCCAGGTCGGCAGGCCCGCCATGAAGGAAAGGCGCCGTGCCTGGAACTCGGCGCAAAGCGGGGCGCCACGGCCAGCCTGCGCGTCCACGGCGTGACCCCGTCTGCTGCACTCCGATCTCCCAGGGGACCATGGCAGCCCAGGGCGGGCCAGGCAGTGACCTCGGTCACTTCTCAGGTCGGTGCGAGGCGCGGGCGCACCGGGTTGCGGCGAGGGATGCCTGCTGCACGCCTACCGATACGCGCTGCCATCCTCCGCGCGCTGCGGCGCATCGACGAAGCGGCCATGGTCCGGCACGGCCACCCGGTCGAAGTCCTGCGCGAGCATCTGCAACGCCTCCCGCATCGCGGCGCCCCGCATCGCCCGGCCATGGCCCGTGACCGCCAGCTCCGGCGCCAGCGCCGCGAGCCGCCGCACCGACTCGCGGGCAGCCTGCCAGTCATGGGTGAAGTACTTGGGCGGCCCGTGCAGCTCCGGCTCCTGCGTGACCGCGGCATAGGCGGATTCCTGCGCCGTCGTCACGAAGGCGTCGCCGGCGATCAGCGCCCGGTCCGACTCCCGCCACAAGGACACGTGCCCAACCGAGTGGCCCGGCGTGTGCAGCCACCGCCAGCCGGGCAGGGGCGGGACGCTGCCATCCTCCGGCAAGGGGCGCAGCCTGTCCCGCACATCGACGGGTCCGCGGGGGAACAAGGGCGACAGCAGCGCCGTGAGGCCGCCGCCCACCGTGGGATCGGGCGGCGGGTAGGACGCGCTGCCGTCCAGGTACGGCGCCTCCAGCGGATGGGCATAGACCGGCACGTCCCAGCCGCGGGCCAGCTCCTCCAGCGCGCCCACATGGTCGAAATGCCCATGGGTGAGCACGATGGCAGCTGGCGGCACGTCCGCGCCGAAGCGTTGGGCCGCGGCCCGCCGGATGCGGCTGGCCATGCCGATGATGCCGGCATCGATCAGCACCCAATCCCGCGCGCCGGGCACGCCCCAGAACACCGAGTTGACGATGGCGAGGCGCAAATAGGCAAGGTCTGGCGCAACCTCGATCGTGCCGTCGTCCTGCGCTTCGCCGGTCACGTCGGACTGGCTCATTGGAATCTGCTGGGCCACGTCTTTCCCTTTCGTCCTCAGATGCCGTCAACGCGGGACGGGCCGGGACCGCGCCGGGGCGAACGCAAAAAACCGTGAGCCAGGCTGGCGCGCCTGGCCTACAGCCGCCGGAGCAGCACCGCCGCGATCACCGCCGCCCCAGCCGCCAGCACGAAGGGCGCCCCGGCGAAATGCACCGGCAGGGCCGGCGAGGTGAAGGCGTAGAACAGCCAGGCCGTCAGCAGCG
>CAXSEX010000510.1:0-3337 GCA_964236415.1 uncultured Acetobacteraceae bacterium
CTCCAGCGCGTAGGCGTGCGGGGCGCCGATCTCCGGCAGGCTGACCTCGACTGAGCCGCCGCCCACCGGGAACCCGGCGTCGTCGAAGAAGCCGTTCCCCCCGGCCTGCGCCATGCCGAGCAGCGGGATGCGCCGCGGCGGGCGGGCCGTGGTCACCGTCGCCGACCCCGTGACCAGGGAAGTGAACAGCTCCAGGCTGGCGCCCGTGGCGTCCAGCACCTTGGCCAGGCTCTCCGTGCTGGGCCAGCGGGCGCGGTTGTCCGGCATGCGCCGCTTGCTCGGGTTGAACGTCGTGGCATCCAGCCCGGCCTTCTTGGCCAGGCCAGACGCGGACAGCCCGTACTCGGCCGCCAGGGTGTCGAGCGCGCGCCAGATGTCCTCATGCTTCATGGGCGGCATCGTGCCTAGGAATTGACGCCGGGGCAACTAGGAATTTGCGCCTTGGCGCGCTTGCAGCGGAGATCGCAGAATGTTCTTACTCCGTTCTCATCTGCCCGCTCACGGAGTGCGCCATGCCGACCGAGCCTGTTCCCCACTCCCGCCACGCCGACACCCGCCTGCTCGCCCCGTGCCGGACCCCGCCCTTCGCCTCCGCCGAGGCCGCGTGGTTCTGGACCGCGGCCAGCCTGCGGGCGCGGCAGGAGGACGGCCCCGCCCCTGGTCCCGGCCCGTGCCGGCCGGAGGAGGTGCTGAAGTGCCTCGACGTTCTGTACCGTCGCCGCCGGATCGAGCTGCTGCACGTCCGCATCCTGCGCTTCTGGGGCTGGCGTGGGATGGCGCCCAACCCGGCCTGGCCGCGCGAACGCTGCGACGCCCGGCTGTGGCGCGAGGCGCTGGGCCGGCTGGACTGGCCGCTGCGCAGCCGGGGCATCGTCGCCGGCGGGATGGCGGGCTTGGCGCTGCCGGAGGAGGACGACGCGGCGGAACCCTAAACCGGCTGCTTCATGATCTCCGCGTCGTGCCGGGCGCGGCCGGCCTCCGTCGCGTGAAAGCGGCCACCGCGCTCGGCGGCCAGGCCCATGCCGGACAGGCGCTCCAGGCACGGCCCGTCCTTCAATCCGCCCGGCCGGCCCGGCGCGCCGCACAGCAGGAGGCGGTGCAGCGCCGAGCGGCAGCAGGTTTCCAGGTATGGCTCGTTCCACATGCTGCCGGTCTAGCGGCGGCGCGCGCACTTCTCAAGCCGGCAGGGATGGGGCAGACCTCCGGCATGACGCCAAGCATCGCCTCCGCCTTCATGCCGCTGCTGCGCCGGACCGAGGCTGAGCGCGCGCACCGCCTGGCCATCACCGCCTTGCGCCTGGGACTGGCCGGGCGGGACGCCGCCCCGGACGACCCGGCGCTGCGGACGGAGGCGCTCGGCCTCGTGTTCCCCAACCCGGTCGGCCTCGCCGCCGGGTTCGACAAGGACGCGGTGGCGCTGCGCGGCCTGCGCCGGGTGGGATTCGGCTTCGTCGAGGCCGGCACCGTGACCCCGCGCCCGCAGCCCGGCAACCCGCGCCCCCGGGTGTTCCGGCTGGACGCGGACCGGGCGGTGATCAACCGCTACGGTTTGAACAACCGCGGCCTCCCGGCCTATGTCGCGCGCCTCGCCGCCCTGCCGCGCGGGCGCGTGCCAGGATACGTGCCAGTGGGCGCCAACGTCGGCATCAACAAGGACGGCGCCGATCCGGAGCGCGACTACCCCGCCCTGATCGCCGCCGTGGCGCCGCACGCCGACTACGTCGTGATCAACGTGTCGTCTCCGAACACGCCGGGGCTGCGGGACTTGCAGGGCGAGGCGCGTCTGGCCGCCATCCTGGCCGCGGTGCGCGACGCCGTGCCCCGCCGCCCGCCGCTGCTGGTGAAGATCGCGCCCGACCTGCCGGACGGCGGGCTTGAGGCCATCGTCGAGACGGCGGTGCGCCACGGCGTCGATGGCCTGGTCGTGTCCAACACCACGGTCGCCCGGCCCGATACGCTGCGGTCCCGGGCGGCGGGGGAAAGCGGCGGCCTGTCCGGCCCGCCGCTGCTGGCGCCTAGCACGCGGCTGCTGGCCCGTGCGCATCGCCTGGCGGCGGGGCGGCTGGTGCTGGTCGGCTGCGGCGGCGTGTCCACGGGGGCCGACGCGCTGGGGAAAATCCGGGCCGGGGCGCACCTCGTGCAGCTTTACACCGCGTTCAGCTACGGCGGCCCGGCGGTGGTCCCCCGGATCAAGCGCGAGCTTGCCACAGCACTGCGCGCCGAAGGGTTCCGCCGCGTGTCGGACGCGGTGGGCGTGGACGCATGAGGCTCCTGACCGGGTTCGCCCCGCTGGCGGCGGAGTACGACGGCTTCATCCTCGACCTTTGGGGCGTGATCCATGACGGCATCGCGCCCTACCCGGGCGCCGCCGAGTGCCTGGCGGCCTTGCGCGCGGCGGGCAAGCGGGTGGTGCTGCTGTCCAACGCGCCGCGCCGGGCCGGGGCGGTCGAAGACCAGCTCCGCGGCATGGGCATCGGCGCGGGCGCCTATGACGGCGTGATGACCTCTGGCGAGGCGACATACCTCATGCTGCGCGACCGTCCGGACCCGTGGTACCAGGCGCTCGGGCGCGCGGTGTTCCACCTTGGCCCGGAGCGCGACCGCAACGTGCTGCACGGCCTGGACCTGGACTTGTGCGGCACCCCGGACGGCGCCGGCTTCCTGCTCAACACCGGGCCGGACGACCACCTCAGCCCGACCGACCCGGCGGCCTATGACGACGTGCTGCGGGACTGCGCGGCGCGCGGCCTGCCGATGATCTGCGCCAACCCGGATTTGGAGGTGATCCGCGGCGGCGTCCGGGTGATCTGCGCCGGCACGCTGGCGGTGCGCTACCTTGCCATGGGCGGCGCGGTGCGCTCGCTCGGCAAGCCCGACCCGGCGATCTATGCGCCCGTGCTGGCGACGCTTGGGGTGCCGCGGTCCCGGGTGCTCGCGGTGGGCGACGCACTGCGGACGGACATCGCGGGTGCCGCGGCGGTGGCGGTTGATGCGTGCTGGGTGTTGGGCGGGCTGCACGGGGCGCATGGGGGCGGAGAGGCGGCGGTCACGGCGGAGGCGACGGCGGCGGGGCTGTTTCCGGTGGCGGCCGTTCCGCATTTTGTTTGGTAGGGCGGCGCCAGTAGACTATCTAACGTCCCGTGCCTGTCAGCACATAGCCGCACACGACCCAATGCAGCTCTTCCCGGACAGGCCGTTCCCGACGACAACCACCAGCACGAACGAAGTGCGACGGAGGGCTGCTTGGAACCGCGACCGCAGGTCATCATCCTGAACGGCATCGGCAGCGTCGGGAAAAGCTCCACGGCGAAGGCGCTTCAGGCGATCACCTCCAAGC
>CAXSEX010000511.1:0-3332 GCA_964236415.1 uncultured Acetobacteraceae bacterium
CGCAGACCTGGTCATAGATGATCGCGCTGACGCCCGGGTGGGCGCGCATTCGCCGCTGCACCGCGTCGAGATCGTCGCGCCCATGGCGCAGCGTGCCCGGCGGCAGGTCGACCGCGGCAGGAAGGCGCGCCGGGTCGTCGGCCACCACGGCAATCAGGCCCACGCCCTCTGCCGCCAACTGCCGGGCGATCTTGAGCACCGTCGGCCCACCCTCCGCCGGCTGGCCGCCGGTCATCGCCACCGCGTCGTTGAACAGGATTTTATAGGTGATCGGCGCCCCGGCCGCGACCGCCTGGCGGATCGCCAGCAAGCCGGAATGCTGGTAGGTGCCGTCCCCCATGTTGGCGAACATATGCGGTACGGAGGTGAACGGCGCGAGGCCGATCCAGGGCACGCCTTCGCCGCCCATCTGGCTGAAGGTCTTAGTCCGCTCCGAGGTGGTCAGCGCCATGATGTGGCAGCCGATCCCCGCCATGGCGAAGCTGCCGTCCGGCAGGCGCGTGCTGGTGCCGTGCGGGCACCCAGCGCAGAACGTCGGGGCGCGCGCCAGCAGGCCCGGCGTTCGAACGGGCGCCGCAGCCGCCGCCGGCTCGTCGACATCCACGCCGCAGCGGCGCAGCACGCGGACGAGGGCCGCCATCGCAAGCTCGGGCGACAGCTCCATGGTCGCCGGCAGCAGCGGCGCGCCGTCCCGGTCGAGCTTGCCCTCGATGCTGGGCCGCTCCGCCAGGTCATACAACGCCGAGCGGAGCTGCGTCTCGACGTTCGACCGCTTCTCCTCGACGACCAGGATGGCGCGCTTACTCCGAGCGAACTCCCGCACTCCTTCGGTTTCCAGCGGCCAGGACAGCACCACCTTGTAAACCGCGATGTCGGGATGCTGGTCGAGACCCAAGCGGCGCAGCGCGTGCATGGCGTCGTGGTGCGCCTTGCCGACCGTGACGATGCCGATTGCCGCCCCGGCCTGCCCGTGCACCAGCCGATCCAGCCGGTTCGCCCGCGCCCAGGCCCGCGCCGCCGGTAACCGTTCCTCCACCATGCGGCGCTCAAGTTCGGCACGCTCGGCCGGCCAGGGAAGTCGCGCATCCAGGTTCAGGCCGTGCGACGGCAACGGACAGTCCGGGGTGACGAACCGCCGCCCGCTCGGGACGGTCACGACCGCGGACTGCTCCGCCGTTTCCGCAATCGTCTTCAGCGCGACCCACAGCCCGGCGTAGCGCGACATGGCAATGCCGGCGAGGCCGTACTCCAGGATCTCGCCGACATCGGCCGGCTGCAGGACCGGGATCTGCACGCTTTCGAAGATGCCATCGGTCTGGTGCGGGAACACCGAGGAATGCGCCGCGTGGTCATCGCCCGACACGGCCAGCACGCCGCCCAGCCGCGCCGTGCCGATCATGTTGGCGCAGCGCAGCGCGTCGGCGCTGCGGTCCACGCCGGGTCCCTTGCCATACCACATGCCGAACACACCATCGACGCGCTTGCCGGGGAAGGTGTCGATCTGCTGGCTACCCCACAGCATCGTCGCCGCAAGATCTTCGTTCAAGCCGGGTTGGAACCGGACGCCATGCTCCGTGAGCAGCTTTTCCTTGTGCCACAATTCCCGGTCCAGGCCGCCCAGCGGCGACCCGCGGTAGCCCGAGACCAGGCCACCGGTCCGCAGCCCGGCCGCACGGTCCAGCCGTGCCTGTTCCAGCAGCACGCGCACCAGCGCCTGCGTGCCGGTCAGCAGCGTCGGCTGGTCCAGATCAGCATAGCGGTTGTCGAGCGTCGTCGTGGCAGCGAAACCGATGTCCATGGAGGCACCTCCCGGAAAGCCGAACACGTTTGAGCATCGGCGACACGCAGCAGCATAACCCCAAAATAGGTAGCGGGTGCTGCCATAGTTGCGCTATCAAAGTCCTAGAATTGGCAGGATTTGCCAATGCTGCACTGCGATACAGCAGGATTGCCCACCGTCATGCGTCTTGACCGGATCGACCTCGCCATTTTGGACCATTTGCAGCGGGATGGCCGCGCGACCAGCAATGAGATCGCCGACGCCGCTGGGCTGTCGCCAAGCCCGGCGCACCGGCGGCAGAAGCTGCTGGAGGGGGGCGGCATCATCCATCGCTACGTGGCGCTGCTGGACCAAGACCGCGTCGGGCTGCCGGTGAACGTCTTCGTGTCCGTCAGGCTCTCCGCCCAAACCGATGAGCATTTGGCAGCGTTCGAGAAGGCCATCGCCGGGCTGCCGGAGATCATGGAGTGCTACGTCATGTCGGGCGCCAGCGACTACCTGCTGCGGGTTGTCGCCCCTGATCTCGGCGCCTATGAGGAGTTCCTGCGCACCCGACTGACCCGCATTCCCGGCGTGCGCGGGGTGGAAAGCGCCTTTGCGTTGAAGCGTGTCGTGTATCGCACCAACCTGCCGATCCGCCGCAAGCCGCGGGCTTAGCATCATGCTTGGCGAATCGTTTGTCCAACTTGCTGGGCCGCACTGGAAGTAAGGCCGTGACCTGACTTTCGGCGTTTACGCTGTTCTGCATCGGCATACGGATGCTGATCACCGGCGTGGAGGACGTGTTGGGGCCGCTTGCCGGGCGCGAGATAGCCGGGCAACTCCGGAAGCGAGGCGGCGTTGCCTGGCCAATGACTGAAATTGGACCAAGCGACGGTGATGCCAAGCTGCTTGAGTTAGCCCGGGTCCTGCAATCCACGTGCTACGCATTCACCACTCCCACCCCGGCCACCCATGCCCGCGTCAACGCCCGCCCCGGTTCAGCGTGGGCGCAGGACTTGGCCGGCGTTTTCGGATGGAGCCGTCCGTTCCGCGAGGAACTCCTACCGCCCGGCATCCTGGCGCTGATGCGGGAAGCCGGCGTCCTCATTCCTGGCGACGCCGGCCTTCGCAGCGCCGTGCGGCTATCCAGCCTGGACGGCCTGCTGTTCGTGCATTCCGCCCACCCGACCACGGCGGCAGACTCGGTGTTTTTCGGACCCGACACTTACCGGTTCGCACGCACTGTCCTGGCCCATCTTGAACAGGGCGGTCCAGTGCGCCGTGCCGTGGACATCGGCTGCGGCGCCGGACCTGGCGCCATCCTGGTGGCGCGGGCGCGCCCGGAGGCAGAGGTGCTGGCCGTTGACATCAATCCCTCGGCTCTGCGCATGACCCGGATCAATGCGGCGCTGGCCGGGGTGCAGGTCACGGCGGTGGACAGCCACCTGCTGTCCGTTGTTCCCGGTTCGTTCGACCTAATCGTCTCGAACCCGCCTTACCTTGTTGATCCCGGAGCGCGGGCTTATCGCCACGGCGGGGGGCCGCTCGGCGCAGGGCTGTCGCTTGCGAT
>CAXSEX010000512.1:0-3324 GCA_964236415.1 uncultured Acetobacteraceae bacterium
GCCTGGAACAGCAGCTCGCCCTGCGCGCGGGTGTTGACGAACACGATGGTCATGCGGTGCGCGCCAATGCGCTCCAGGATCGCCGACGCGCTGCCCAAGCCCATGTGCCCCGACCACGGCAGCCGGCCGTCCGGCAGCAGGATCGACAGGGCCGGGGGTGCCCCTTGCGCCACCTCGATCAGCTCCGGCGCGGCGCCCGCGCCCACGTAGTCCAGCAGCGCCCCCCGGTGCGCGACCGTCGCGGACAGGCCGACCCGGCGCAGGCCCGGCACCAGCGACCCGAGCCGCGCCAGGCACAAGGCAAACTGGTCGCCCCGCTTGGTGCCGGCCAGCGCATGCACCTCGTCGATCACGATGGTGGACAGCCCGGCGAACATCTGCGGCGCGTCCGCCTGCGACAGCAGCAGCGCCAGGCTTTCCGGCGTGGTCAGCAGGATATGGGGCGGCTGCTCCTTCTGCCGCTTGCGGCGGTTGGCCGGGGTGTCGCCGGTCCGGGTCTCAATGGCGATGCCCAGCCCCATCTCCTCCACAGGCGCCAGCAGGTTGCGGGCGATGTCGGTCGCCAGCGCCTTGAGCGGGCTGACATACAGCGTGTGCAGCCCGGCGCGGGGCGCCGCGGCGAGGTCGATCAGGCTGGCGAGGAACCCGGCCAAAGTCTTGCCGCCGCCGGTCGGGGCGATCAGCAAGGCGCTCTGCCCGGCCCGCGCCGCCGCGACCATCGCAAGCTGGTGGGGCCGGGGCACCCAGCCGCGCCAGGCGAACCAGGACGCGAACGGCTCGGGCAGCACCGGCAATGTTCCCATTGGTCAGACATAGCCCGGGCGGCCCGGGTGTCAAACCAAACAGCCTACTGGGTCGGCACCGGGCAGCTCAGGTCGCCCTCCTTGCAGTCGAGATAACGGCGCAGGGTTTCGGTGCGGGTCTTCGTGAGGTCGGTCTGGCACATGGAGGCGATCATGGGTTGGATGCTGCCGCCCTGCACGCCGGATGCGGAGAACCCGCATTCCGCATTCCGGAACGCCACCCAGGCCCGCTGCGCCTTGGTGAGCAGCTGCCGCGCTTCCGTCTGACCAGCCAGGCGGGCGACGATCTGGCGATATGCGGCGTTGAGCGCCGCATCGGCGGCCTTGGACTCGCGGAAAGCGCAGTCGTTCAACCCCTGTTGCGGAAGCCCTGCGTCGCATTCCGCCCGGGCCGCTGGCGTCGCTGCCACCCCGACAGCACCGGCCAGCAGGGCGGCCCGGACCCATTCGATTCCCACCATTGTTCCTCCCCAACGTGACGGTCAGGCCGCGATAATGCGCGCGGCCGAGCGCAGCGGAGTGAACCCCGTTCCGGCACTTTACCCGAGGTTCACCTCCAATCCACGATTTCGCGATGCGGCCACGGGCGCTCCCCGCTACACTGGCCCCATGCCGCTGCCCCCCTGGCACCCCGACAGCCTGGCCGACCGGCTGCCTTTCCTGCGCCGCCGCGCGCTGCTGACCCAGGCGACCCGCGCCTTTTTCACCGCCCGCGGCTACACGGAGGTCGAGACGCCCTATGCCGTCCGGGCGCCGGGCGAGGAGGTGCACCTGCGCGCGCTTCGCACCACGATCCACGGCCCGGACGGCAGGGGCCGCGCGCTGTGGCTGCACACCAGCCCCGAGTTCGCCATGAAGCGCCTGCTGGCCGCGGGCGCCGGCCCGGTGTTCCAGTTGGCCCGGGTTTGGCGGGACGGCGAGGGCAGCGCCCGCCACGCCGCCGAGTTCACCATGCTGGAATGGTACCGCCCCGGCCTCGATTTCGACGGGTTGGTCGAGGAGGCCGCCTGTCTGCTCCGCGCCGTGCTGCCGCCCGTCGTGACGAGCGGCGGGGTCGAGACCAGCCTTGCCGCCTTCGAGCGCCTGTCGGTTGCGGAAGCGTTCTCCCGCCATGCCGGCGCCGACGTGCTCGGCACCGCAGGCGACGCTCCCGGCCTCGCCCGAAGCGCCGGGGCGGCGCTGCGCCCGGGGGAAACCTGGGAGGACCTGTTCTTCCGCCTGCTGCTGGAGCGGATCGAGCCGCATCTGGGCCGGGCGCACCCCACCTTCCTCACCCACTGGCCCGCGGCCCAGGCGGCGCTCGCCCGGCGCGACCCGGCGGACCCGCGCGTGGCGCTGCGCTTCGAGTTGTTCGTGTGCGGCATGGAACTCGCCAACGCCTTTGAGGAGCTGACCGACCCGGCCGAGCAGGAAGCGCGCTTCGTCGAGGACCGCGCCCGGCGCCACGCGCTGTACGGCCCGGATTGGCCGCTGGACGAGGATTTCCTCGCGGCCCTCCGTCAAGGGATGCCGCCGTCGTCCGGCATCGCGCTCGGCTTCGACCGCTTGGCGATGCTGGCCGCCGGCGCCGACCGCATCGGCCAGGTGCTCTGGCTCCCTGATTGAAACAGGTGCCGGCGCCGCCAACTCGTGCGGGATGAAGCGCATCTCGCCCTTGCTGCTTGCCGCCGCCCTCGCCGGCTGCGCCCCGGCCTTTGACCGCCCGGCGTTCCTCGCGACGCTCGTGGGTCAGCCGGAGACCGAGCTGGTGCGCCGGCTCGGCGTCCCGTCCCGGACCTACGAGACGGGCGGCCACAAGTTCCTGGCCTATTCCGAGCGGCGGTCCGAGGTGATCGGGGGCGGGCCGTTTTTCGGCGGCTTCGGCTTCGGCTCGGGGTTAGGCCTGGGCTACGGCGCCGCGTTCCCGTCCGAGGTCATCGAGCAGACCTGCGAAACCACGTTCGAGGTCGGCAACGGCCGCGTGCTGGCCTGGTCGCTGCGCGGCGATGCCTGCTGACCGGAACGAAGCCCGCCGTGCCGCGTTGCCCCGCCATGCGCAACACGATCAAGCGTGCCGTCCGCAACGCGGCGGTGCTGGCCGGGCTGGCGTTCGCCCTGCCCATCTCCTGCGGCCAGCCCAGCGACGGCGTTTATACCGGCGGCATCCAGCCCAGTCCGGCCGGCCGGGTCAACCCCGCGAATCCTGGCTTCACCAATGACGGCAACCACACCCGATAAGAGGGCTGTGCGCCACCTGCCTGATCCCTTTTGCCGTCAGCGAGCGGCGGCGATGGCGGCGTTCATCGCCCGGACTCCGGCCGCCGGCCCGTCCGGGTGCTGCCAAACCGCCCCCACCACCGCGAGGAAGCTGGCGCCTGCCTGCACCAGCGGCGCGCAGTTCGCGGGCGTGATGCCGCCAATGGCGACACAGGGCAGTTCCATCAGCTCGGCCCACCACGCGAGCAGCGTGGGATCGGCTCGGGTCGGGGCTTCCTTCGTCGCCGTCGGGAAGAACGCGCCGAACGCCACGTAGTCCGCCCCG
>CAXSEX010000513.1:0-3323 GCA_964236415.1 uncultured Acetobacteraceae bacterium
CGGGGTGGCTGTGCGAAACAGAATTTGAACACGAGAGGCTTGCCTGCTGAACTGCCGGCATGTCGTCATGTCGAAAAACCGACGACTTGGTGATGCGGCATGCTGACAATTTCGGTGATCAGCCAGAAAGGGGGCGGGCAAGTCCACACTCGCCATCCACCTTGCGGCGGAGGCCGCAGCTCAGGGGATGAGAAGCTTGCTGGTTGACCTGGACCCGCAGGGCAACGTCGCCAAATGGGGCGACCGCCGCGGAGAACTGGCTCCCGACGTGTCCGCCGATCACCCGGCCAAGCTCGATGCCGTGCTTGAGGCCGCACGGACGGAAGGGTATGGCATCGTCGTGTTCGATACGGCTCCCCACGCGGACCAGACGGCGTTGCGGGCGGCTCGGGCTTCTGACCTCGTGCTGGTCCCGTGCCGGCCGGCGACCTTCGACTTGGAGGCGATCCAGGCAACGCTTGACTTGTGCAGTCTGGCCAGGAAGCGGAGTTTGGTCGTGCTCAACGCCGCCCCTACCCGCTCCAAGGTAGTCGAGGAGGCGAGGCAAGCGGTGCTTGGTCACGGCGGCTTGGTGTGCGGGACGGTCATCCGGCAGCGCGTCGCTTTCCAGCACTGCATGATCGACGGCCGGACCGCAGGCGAATTCGAGCCGGACGGCGCCGCAGCGAAGGAGACGACCGACCTGTTTGCTGACATGCTGGCGCAGTGTAATGCTGACACTTTGGCGCGTCGAAATGTCAGCGTGGCGAAGAACTGACACGATGGCGCGTCGCCCGAGCCTTGTGGGACCTATTGCTCCGATCGCGAGAAGCAACCAGGAGGCTTCTGCCTTTCCTACTCCGCCGCCAGCTCCCGCTGCTGTCAAGCCGCCCTCCCGCGCCGGCAAGGTTCAACTCGGCGGCTACCTGTCGCCGGCTGCCAAGCGGCAGATCGACGTGTTTGCCGCCATCCACGGACGGACGATCCAGTCGATCTTCGAGGAGATGATCGACGATTTTTCCCGCAAGCACGGGCTTCACCGCCTGGTTGGAAACGACCAATCTTGAAGCTGCTGACATCATGAACGTTCAGCGTGTCAACATGCCAACACCTCAGCGATAAGATGTTCCGTCCTGACAGCGCGTCAGCATATCAGAGGGGCAGCTATGGGGTTGCGAGCAATGACGGCGTTGTCGCTTGGTGCTTCAGATCAGGATGTTGCCCCAACCTGGCGATCACACGGCGGTTCAGGCCTGTGGAATGCAGGGGCCGTGCGCATTGTTTATCGCGACAATGCAGACGTGTGGCAGGCCGGGCGCGTCGGGGACACCGAACGCCGATGTGGCGTGCGCGTCCGGTCGTGCGAAGGCGAACCGGTGCTGAGCGGGGGCGACTTTCAGACCACCGTCGGACGGCAGCATGATTACTGCCCGCACCGCGTTCGGACAGGCAGCCGAGTGGCGCGTTGGAGAGCAGCACGTCGCCGCCCGGGTCTGCAACTTTCTACACTCCGTCCCTTAAACCGATCAGTCAGACACCCCTTCTACAATGGCGTGACCAGTGGCATGAGCCAACCGCTGTCGGAGCGAAGGAACCGGACGTCCGCTTCGTCCGGCTACAGCCCGTCAAGGTAGGTTGTAAGGCTGTGCAGAAAGCCGATCGCGCCGACGAACCCGAGCGTCGCCACGGTGCGGCCATCCGGGTGGGCGTGGTCGCGCCCGCGTTGCGCCAGCGCGTCGTGCCGATGCGGGCCTTCAAACGTGCGACGTGCTTGTCGTGCAGCTCGCCCGGAATGTAGGTCAAGGCTGACATGAGGACCGGCAGGCGGCGCCGTCCGCGGCCGCCACCTGGTCGCCGTCCCGCTCCGCATCCTCGTCGACGTCGCTGAACGTCCAGCCGAGATGCTCTTCCATCATCCCGAACCATACGTCCGGCTGGATCGGGTGCATGCACCTCAGGTTGTCCGTCAGGCCCATGGGGTCGCGCTTCGGACGGGCGCCGAGCATCTCCGCGAGCGTGTCCAACGCACGGCGGAGTCGCCGTCCTCGTCGAAAGGCCCGTACCCGTGTTCTTCCTCCTCGTCGAGGTCCTCGCCGCCTTGCGCGTCGGCATGCAGGTATGACGCGGCCTGCATGCGGGCCAGCGTGGGTGCATCCAGCACCGGCAGGGGTGCCCTAGCCGTCGGCAAGAGCGCCTCGACCGCGATGGCGGCAGCGGCCCGGCCCCATGTCCACGCACAGTGTCAGCATAGGGGTGTGGTAGGCCCGGCGGCGGCGGACCTCCTCGGCGCCACACTCCTCGTCCGGCAGGTCCGCCTTGGCCTTCTTCGTAGCCCGGGCCAGCTCGCGCCAGCTGCCGAAGCCGAGCATGTAGGCGGTGATCTCCTCCGCCTCCTTGGCAGGGCCTTCAGGCCCTCCCGCAGCGCAGCGGCGATGGCCTGGGACCGCGGACGGCACGACGCGGACGGGAGGGGGCATGTCGCCATCCCCCTCCGGCGCCGGGCCGTCCTCGACCGCGATTGCCATGCTGGCTTCGGTGAGGGCCTGCAGCAATGCCGCTGCTTTGCCGTCGCCAGCCTCGACCGCGCGCTCGCACAGGTGTCCATGGCTGCTGCGAGATCGTGCCTGATGATCTTGGCCGCCAGGTTGGTCATGGACGGCACGTGGCCGAGTTCCACGCCGAGGCGGTAGAAGTCACAGGCCCTGCCTTCCGAAGGCGGCACGCCGGTTCCCTCGCCGTGCATGAGGCCGGCGTCGAACGCGGCCTCGCCGTGCCCGGCCCTGGCCGCCTGCTCGAAATGCGCCAAGGCCGCCGCGGGCGTCCGGCGTCCGCCGAACGTCCCCGACGCGATGTGCGCCAACCAGTTGTGCGCGTAGCCGTGCAGCTCCGTCCCGCCCGGTATGGCCACCGATGCGAACAGCGCCCGCGCCCGGCCGACATCGCGCGGGACGCCGTCCGCAGACAGCAGCGCGAACGCCAAGTTCGCCGCTGCCGCGTCCGAATGTGGCACCGCTTCTTCCAGCGCGGCTGCAACCTGTCCCTTGAGGCTGGCGGGGGCGACGGCCATGGCTTTGCTGAGGACTGTGCCGGCGTCTCGCCACTGGCCTGCCTGGGTGAACATGAGCCCGGTACGCAGGCGCTGCCGCGCCAGGGCCTCGTCGGGCGCGTCCGGCTCGGCGGGAGGGCCGGAGCGCGGACCGTCCGACATGACCCCGAGGAGGAAGCGGAGCGCCTGGTCCTGGCTGCCCACGTCCTCGTCCAGCTCGTGCAGCCGGGCGATCAGCCGGTCCGCGTCGAAGTCGGGGGCAGGAGAGGGGCGGCGCCCGGCCTCCACGGCGCGGATC
>CAXSEX010000514.1:0-3314 GCA_964236415.1 uncultured Acetobacteraceae bacterium
CCAGCAGCACGCCGGGCGCCGCCAGCAGGCGGGCGATGCCGGCCTGCTGGTAGGGAGGCAGCGGCGCGCGCCAGGCGAACCCCCAAGGCTGCGACGCGGGGGCAACCGGGACGAGGTGCATCGGCCCGCTACGCCTCCTCGTCCAACGCGCTCGGTTCCGCCATGGCGGCGTTCTCGGTGTAGTCGCTGGCGATGCTGCCGGAGATCAGGGCCACGTCGCTGCCGTCCAGCCGGCGCAGGTCCCACTGGGTGATCCAGCCCTTGATGTACTGCCGCACCGTGCGCGAGCTGGTGCGCTCGCCCGGCGGCAGCGGCGGCGCCGGCCAGGCGTAGGCAGTGCTGTACAGCCGCAGCACCTTGTCGTGGCAGGCGGCCAAGTCGTCCGGCGCGGGCGGCAGCAGCCGGTGCTGCAAGACCGTGCGCTCGATGTGCCGGATGCCGGCCAGCGCCAGGGCGGCCTCGGCGTCGCGCCCTTTCAGTTCCAGCCGCTCCGGCAGCTTCTCGCTGTCCAGCCGCGCGTTGATGACGGCGGCCGCGAAGTCGTCGGTGATGGCGTAGGCAACGACGGTGCCGGGCCAGCGGCGCTCCCCTCCCAAGCCGAGCCAACTGGCGAGCCAGGCATAGGACAAGGCACGCTGCAGCGGCGTGTAGCGGCCGATCAGCTCCACCTCGTCGAGCAGGAGGCACCAGCCGGCATAGCCGGCGGCGCGGAACAGCAGCGGCATGAAGCGGATGTGCTGCTCGGTCATGGCAGCGGCGGGCAGCGGCTTCAGCGCGAACATCCGGCCGGCCCCGGCCGCGGACAGCGCCTGACGGAGGGCGGGGGTGCTCACCTTGGCGCCGGCCCACAGGCGCGCGATGCGGCGCAGCATCTCGGGCGTCGTGGACGCGCGGCGCAGCAGGAACAAGCAGGCGGCGAAGATCGGCGCGAAGCCGGCCTCGGGCGTGCTGACCGCGGCCTCCAGCGCGTCCAGCGCCTCGGGCCGCGCGCGGAGGGCTGCGACGCAGGCGGCGGCTGGGTCGTCGGGCCGGTCGGGCAGCGCAGCGCCGCGCAGGGCGGCGGCGAGAACGTGGCCCGGGTGCGACAGCGGCGTTTCCTTGCTGACCACCACGCGGCTGACCACGAAGCCTTGCTGGCGCGCCACCTCGGCCAAGTAGCCGAGCATGTGCGACTTGCCGGTGCCGAAGCCACCGGCCAGGCCGATGCCGGCGCCCGCCGGGCCGGCGTCGGCCCAAGCGGCGGCCAGCGCCGCCTCGAAGGCGTGCTCGATGCCGGTCTGCTCGGTGCCCATCAGGCGGATGGCAGCGCGGTTGGGCACGCCGGCCCGCAGCGCCTCGATGGCCGTGCGTGCCTCGATGGTCATAGCGGGGCCGTCATGGGCCAAGCCACACCAGCGGGGCCACCGGGTTCTGCCGGTCGCCGGGCCGCACGTCGGGCCACACCCGCATCTGTAGCGCCGCGTATTGGCTCAAGACCCGGCGCGGGTCGCCGGTGGCGAGCGCCGCGTCGGCCAGCACCGCCACGAACAGGCCCGGCAGGTGTTCGGCATCGTCAATGATCTCGCGTAGCACCTCGAAGCCGTCCATCACCGCGACCGGCGAGTAGCGCAGCACGCCCTCCGCCGCCGGGGTGCGAGACAGCTGCCGCACATCCAGCACCACCATCAGCCCGGCAGCGCCGGCCTTGCGCACGAAAATGCACAGCGCGGCGAGCATGGCCCGCGCGCTGGTGCGCGAGATGCGGACGGAGATGTCGGCCGCGCGCAAGGAGGCGGCCGGCACCGTCTCGCCGCGCAGCCATCGCAGCACCGGCTCGGCCATCTCGCCGCCGTCCGGCTCCAGCCGCGACAGGCACAGGCGCAGCAGGGCAGCGCGGAAGTCCTGCGCCATGCGCCGGTCGTCCCACAGGTCGGCCGTCAGCCATTGGTCGCGCTGGCGGGCCAGCAGGCTGGGCGCCACGGCAAAGGCGGCGGCCAGCTCGGGCATCGTCATCGGCGTGCCGGGCCGAGGCCAAGGATAGGTGTTGGCGGCGAACAGGCGCTCCAGGTAGCCCTGCACCAGGCTCTCCCACGGCAGCGCGCGGGCAACGGCGAAGAACAGCTCATGCATCATGTGCACGCGGGTCAGCCCGGCGTCGACGTGCGCGGTCAGCATCGCGCGCTGCTGCCCCAGGCCGATCAGCCGGTCCGCCGCCGGGTCGAAGGCCGCGTCGTCCAGGATGGCAAGCTTCACCGAGGCGCCGCCCGCCGGCACGAACCCCGACAGGTACTCGCGCTCAATGACCGCCAGCCACTCAGCGAGCGGCAGCGGCTTGGTCGTCAGCACGTCCATGGGACGGCTCCAGAATGAAGCGGATGGCGTAGTAGTCGTGCTGCTCGCCGGCCTCGTCGAACAGGGTCAGCCGCTTGCCCCCCTTGCGCCCGGTGGAGCCGCCGAGCTCGAAGCGGTGCCCCTGGCTGCCGGTCGCGTCGGGCTGGCGGTCGAGGCGCAGCAGGTCGGCCGCGAACTCCTCCTGCGGGTAGTCGGCCGCCGCCGCGGGCAGCAGGGTCAGGTCGTCGTGCAGCTCGGCCAGCGGCACCAGCGGCCCCTGACCGGGGCGAGAGGGGCGCCAGGACGGGTCCTCGGCACGCGCCCTGCTCCCATACAGCCGGAACAGGCGGTCGAGGAACTGCCGGGCGTTGAACCGTTCCGGGCGCTGCTGCAGCGCCTTGAGCTGGGCCGCGAGGAAGCTCGGCCGGATGCGCCGCTCCAGCCGGCGCCCGATCCGAACCCCCTGCGCCCGCCCGTCAAGCCGCAGCGCCACCGGGTAGGCGGTCACCCGCCCGTCCCGCCGCACCAGCACCACCCCCGCTTGCTTGGCAGCAGCCGCCAGTTCATCAAGCCAGGCGCCGCTGGCGAAGGCCTCCGCCACGTCGTAGCGGAGTGCCGCGGCGGCGTCGGCCAACGGCTCGCCCGCCTGTGCAGCGTCGGACTGGGCCGCAGCGATCGCGGCAGGCAGGATCGCTACACTGCCTTCGCTCGCCGCGCGACGCAGGCGGCGCGTGGCCTTGAGCAAGGCAGCAGCCCGTCTTTCGGCGTCGCTCAGGCATGCGTCGAGCGCTGCGAGGGTGTCTTCCAGGCCGCGCGCAAGCGAAGAAGCGTCGGAGGGCTCAGCGTCCATGAGCGGCAGTCTAGGAAGTTGGACCAAAGACGGCAAGCAGGCCCGCCTGGAAGTTCACCGCATGGCTGCAAGGAGCATCAACAACCCCTGCAAACGATTGTGGCTCTTGTCGGGTTCCAGGGTGGTGATCCGAGTGGTGGTGCTGGCGGAGATC
>CAXSEX010000515.1:0-3310 GCA_964236415.1 uncultured Acetobacteraceae bacterium
GCCCGAGATCACGCAGAAGGGCCATGCCATGATCGGCGCCCTGCGGACGGATGGTAAGCGTCCGGCTCTGACACGCTGACAGTGCCGCTGGTTTTGTGGTGCACCTGACGGCTCAATGTCAGGAGTTCAGGGACGATGGGTGATCGGGAGCAATTCTGGCAAACCCATGTCGACGCATGTCGGGCGAGTGGGGATACCCAGAAAGCCTACTGCGAGCGCCATGGCATCACGCCCAAGACCTTGAGGGTCTGGCAGGCGCGGCTCGCCGGAGCGGCGGTCCATGTGACCACGACCGACGGCGAGCCGCACGGAGGCGAGGCCAGAGGAGGGGCTAAAGAGATCCTTAGCCCCTCCTTTGGCGTCCCTTCGGACCGTGCTCAGGCCATGGACCTGTTCACCAACCCGCGCGTCCGCAGGACCTGGACGCTGGAACAGCGGCAGCAGATCGTCATCGACGCGCTGCGCTCGGGGCTGTCGATCGAGCGGTTTGCCCGCATGTCCGGGCTGACGCCCAGCGTCGTCCACCGTTGGAAGCAGGAGCTTGCCGTGCGTGTGGGCCACAGCCCCGACCGGCTGCAGCATCCTGCGGCTGCCCCGAGGTTCGCATCCGTGCACGTGGCACACGCGCCATCGGCACCGGCACCCCGCGCACCCTCCACCGCCCTGGACACGTCGGCCCACGAGACGGTCGAAGTCATTCTGGCCAACGGTCGCCGCGTGCGCCTCCATGCGCGGATGGACGCCAAGGCCCTGCACGATCTCTTGGCCGTTCTGGATTGCAGCTCGTGATTGCCGTGCCGGCGGGCGTGCGCATCCACTTGGCGCTGGGCGCAACCGATATGCGTCGCAGCTTCGACGGCTTGGCGTTGCTGGTGCAGGAGACGCTGAAGCTCGACCCGTTCGGCGGGCACATCTTCATCTTCCGGGGACGCCGCGCGGACAAGGTGAAAATTCTGGTCTACGACCAGAACGGGATGTGCCTGTTCTACAAGCGCTTGGACCAGGGCCGGTTCACCTGGCCGTCCACGCAGCCGACGCCGGACGGCACGGCCTCGATCACGCTGACCCCGGCCCAGCTCTCGATGCTCCTGGAAGGTCTGGAGTGGCGCACGCTGGTCCGGTCGCGACAGCCCATGCTGGCTGGGTGAGCCGTGCCTTTCTGCTTGTACGGCCGGGGTCGGGCTGATACGCTCCGCATGTGAGGATCGCGCTCGACAACCTGCCCACCGACGTCGGCGTGCTGCACCAGCTGGTGCGCGACATGGCGGGCGCCCTCGACGAGGGCGAGATCGAGGCCGAGCGGCTGCGGCTGATCATCCGGCAGTTCCAGCGCGCCCGCTTCGGCCGGCGCTCCGAGCAGCTCGATCCCGACCAGATGGCGTTCGGGCTGGAGGACCTCGAGGCCGACCTGGCCCGGGCGGAGGCCCGCAAGCCAACGACAGCGCCGGCCTCGGCCGAGCCGTCCAAGCCGCGGAAAGCGCCGCATCGGTCGCCGCTGCCGCCGCACTTGCCGTGCGTCGAGGATATCCTGCCGGTGCCGCACGACGCCTGCCCAGACTGCGGGGGCGCGCTTAGCGACGCCGGCTCGACCAGCAGCGAGATGCTGGACTGGATCCCCGCACAGCTCCGGGTGGTGCGGATCACCCGGCCGAAATGCGCCTGCCGCGCCTGCGGCACCCTGCTCCAGGCGCCAGCGCCGGAGCGCGTGCTGGCCGGGGGCCTCGCCACCCCGGGCCTGATCGCGCACGTGCTGGTCAGCCGCTACGCCGACCACCTGCCCCTCTACCGGCAGAGCCAGATCTTTGACCGCCACGGGCTCGCCATCAGCCGCTCCACCTTGTCGGACTGGGTGGGCGCGGCCTGCTGGTGGTTGGAAGCGCTGCATGATCGCGTGGTCGCCCACGTCATGGCGGGCGTGCGGGTGTTCGCCGACGACACCACCTTGCCGGTGCTCGATCCCGGACGGGGTCGGACCAAGATCGGGCGGTTGTGGGCCTACACCCGGGACGACCGGTCCTGGGGCGGGCCGGGCCATCCTGCCGTGGTGTTCCACTACGCGCCCGACCGCACGGCCGCGCGGCCGGCCGAGCATCTCGCCGGCTTCCGCGGCATCTTGCAGGTGGACGGCTATGCCGGGTTCGAGCAGCTTGCGGCCGATGGCGCCGTCACCCTCGCGGCCTGCTGGGCGCACGCGCGTCGGAAATTCTACGAGCTGCACCAGGCCGGCTCGCCGGTTGCAGGCGAGGCGTTGCAGCGGATCGCGGCGCTTTACACGATCGAGGCCGACACCCGCGGCCAGTCGCCGGCCGAGCGGCAGCGGGTCCGGTCGCAGCAGTCGCGGCCGCTGGTCGAGGCGCTCAAGCTCTGGCTGGAGCTGAAGCTCACACACCTGCCTGGCCGCAGCCGCTTGGCCGAGGCGATCCGCTACGCGCTCAACCGATGGTCGGGGCTGGGCCGGTTCCTCGACGACGGCCGCATCGACCTCGACACCAACCCGGTGGAGCGCTCGATCAGGCCTGTGGCTTTGGGAAGAAAGAATTCCTTGTTCGCGGGCAGCGACGGAGGCGCCCGACGCTGGGCGGTCGTTGGGTCACTGGTGGAGACCTGCAAGCTCAACGGCGTCGAGCCGTATGCTTGGCTGTGCGACGTGCTGGGCAGGATGGTGGACGGGCATCCCGCCCAGCGCCTCGACGAGTTGCTGCCCTGGAACCAAGCCCAGGCGCTGCAAGCGGGTTTGGTGGCCAACGAACCCTTGGTTCAGTTCGATGGGCGATGAAAACGCTCGCGCGGTATCTCGGCGACCGCAGTGATCTCGATCAGCAGGTCAGGGTGATATAGCCGGCCCACTTGAACCGTGGTCGTGACCGGAAACGGCGCGGCAAAGAACTCCTTGCGTATGTCGCCAGTGCCCATGAACCGCTCAATGTCGGTCGCATAGTGGACGAGCGAGACGACATCGCCCATTCGGCCGCCCATGCTCGCGAGCACAGCCTGGATGTTCTCAAGCACCTTGCGGACCTGAACACGCATGTCCTGGGCGCCGACGATCCGCCCTTGCTGGTCGAGCGCGACTTGGCCTTTGAGATGGACAACTTGGCCATCGCCCTGGATGACGGCCATCGAGAACGCGCCGAATGGGGCCCAAATACCGACCGGATCAACAGCATCTACCATCGACAGCCTCCGAAGCATGCTTGATGCGAGATGTCTCGAACCTTGCCCCCTCGCAGCGGTGAATATCACGCCCCGAATAGGTCAGCGCCAAGCCAAATACGGCTCGTCGAAGTGCGACGGTCGGACGCTTACGACG
>CAXSEX010000516.1:0-3298 GCA_964236415.1 uncultured Acetobacteraceae bacterium
CTGCGCAGCCGCGGCGCGCTGAGCGAGGCCGACATCGGCGACGCGCTGCGCGAGGTGCGCCTGGCCCTGCTTGAGGCCGACGTGGCGCTGCCCGTGGTGCGCGATTTCGTGAACACGGTGCGCGAGCGCAGCTTGGGCGCCGAGGTGCTGGAAAGCGTCAGCCCCGGCCAGCTCGTCATCAAGATCGTCAACGACGTGCTGGTGGAGGCGCTGGGCGGCGCCGGGGCCGTGCCGCTCAACCTGAACACCGCTGCGCCCGTGCCGATCCTGATGGTCGGGCTGCAAGGGTCCGGCAAGACCACGACCTCCGGCAAGATCGCGTTGCGCCTGCTGCGGCGCGACCGCAAGCGGGTTCTGCTCGCCAGCCTCGACACCCAGCGCCCGGCGGCGCAGCTGCAGTTGCAGCAGCTGGCGCAGCAGGCCGGCGTCGCGTCCCTGCCCATCGTGGCAGGCCAAACCCCCGTGGAGATTGCCCGGCGCGCCATGGACACTGGGCGGCGCGAGGTGTTCGACGTGGTGATCCTGGACACCGCCGGGCGGCTGTCCATCGACCAAGCGCTGATGGACGAGGTGCGCGCCGTCCGCGAAGCGACCAGCCCAGCGGAAACCCTGCTGGTCGTGGACGCCATGACCGGCCAGGACGCGGTGAACACCGCCCGCGCCTTCAACGACGCGGTGGGCGTGACCGGCATCGTGATGACCCGCATGGACGGCGACGCCCGTGGCGGCGCGGCCTTGTCCATGCGGCAGATCACCGGGGCGCCGATCAAGCTGACCGGCTCCGGCGAGAAGCTGGACGCGCTGGAGGAGTTCCACCCGGAGCGGGTGGCCGGGCGCATCCTCGGCATGGGCGACATCGTCGGCCTGGTGGAGCGCGCCGAGGAAACGCTGGACGAGGAGGAAGCGGAGAAGCTCGCGCGCAAGATGGTGCGCGGCACGTTCGACCTCGACGACTATGCGAAGCAGCTCAAGCAGATCAGCAAAATGGGCAGCCTGTCCGGCATCCTCGGCATGCTGCCGGGCATCGGCAAGATGAAGGCGCAGATCGAGGACGCGAACCTCGACCAGGGCATCCTGAAGCGGCAGGCGGCGATCATCTCGTCGATGACCATGAAGGAGCGGCGCACGCCGGACGTGATCAAGGCAAGCCGCAAGAAGCGCATCGCCGCCGGGTCAGGCACCAGCGTGCAGGAAATCAACCGCCTGCTGAAGCAGTTCGACGACATGTCCACGATGATGAAGCGCATGAACAAGCTGGGGCAGAAGGGGCTGATGCGGCAGGGCATGGGCGCGCTGATGCCGAAGCAGCACCAGCGCCGCCCTTATTAACGAACAAAGGAATATCTGAATGGGTCTCAAGATTCGCCTTGCACGGGCCGGCGCGAAGAAGCGTCCGTACTACCACATCGTCATCGCCGACAGCCGCAGCCCGCGCGACGGGCGCTTCCTGGAAAAGGTCGGCAGCTACAACCCGATGCTGCCGGCGCAGCACGAGGACCGCGTGCGCCTGGAAGGCGAGCGTATCCAGCATTGGGTCGGCCAGGGCGCGCTGCCGACCGAGCGGGTGGCGAAGTTCCTCGGCCATGCCGGCCTGGCGCCGATGCCCGTGTATCCCGAGCAGCCCTTGCAGTCGGCGCCGAAGAAGAAGGCGCAGGAGCGCGCGGCGAAGGCCGCCGGCTGATGTGACGGGCCGCCGCATCCTGATGGGCGTCGTCGGCCGGCCGCATGGGGTGCGGGGGCTGGTGCACGTCCACAGCTACACCGCGAACTCGGCGGACCTCGCGGGCTATGGGCCGTTGCTGGATGACGGCGGCCGGACCTGGACGCTCGCTTGGCGCGGGGAGGGCGTCGCGGCCTTGACGGACGCCGAGGGCCGCACCCTCGCGGACCGCAGCGCGGCGGAGCGCCTGACCAACACGCGGCTTTACGTCGAGCGCGACCGCCTGCCGCCGCCGGAGCCGGACGAATTCTACTTGGCGGACCTGGTTGGCATGGCGGCTCTGGACCGGTCGGGCCGCCCGGTCGGGCGCGTGGCGGTCGTGCACGACTACGGCGCGGGGACAAGCCTGGAGATCGAGCGGGACGGCGCGGTGCCGCTGCTGCTGCCCTTCACGCAGGCTTGCGTGCCAAAGGTTGACCCGGCGGCCGGAACCCTGGTCGTGGCGCCGCCGGACGAGGTGCTGGTGCCGGACGGGGTGCGGGCGGCGGAATGAGCTGGCACGCGACCGTCCTCACGCTGTTCCCGCCGATGTTTCCCGGGCCGCTCGGGCAATCGCTGGCCGGGCGCGCGCTTGCGGCCGGGCTGTGGCAGTTGGACGTGCGGGACATCCGCGACGCGGCAAAGGGGCGGCACCGCGCGGTGGACGACACCCCGTTCGGCGGCGGCGCGGGCATGGTGATGCGTCCGGACGTGCTGGATGCGGCCATCGGACCCGATGATGGCAGGCCATTGCTCTACCTCACCCCGCGTGGCCGGCCGTTGGTGCAGGACCGCGTGCGCGCGCTGGCTGAGGGGTCGGGAGTCCGGCTGCTCTGCGGGCGCTACGAGGGCGTGGACCAGCGCGTGCTGGACGCCCGGGATGCCGAGGAGGTCAGCATCGGCGATTACGTGCTGTCCGGCGGCGAACTGCCCGCCCTCGTGCTGCTGGACGCCTGCATCCGCCTGCTGCCTGGCGTCATGGGCGCCAAGGCCAGCGCGGAGGAGGAAAGCTTCAGCGCCGGGCTGCTGGAATACCCGCACTACACGAAGCCCGCCGAGTGGCAGGGCCGCAGCGTGCCGGAGGTGCTGCTGTCCGGCCACCACGCCGCCATCGCGGCCTGGCGCCGGGCGCAGGCCGAGCAGGCCACACGCTTACGCAGGCCGGACCTGTGGCGCGCCCGCGTGGACAGCGCGCCCGCCGGGCCGTAACTGATTATTTGGAAAGGACGACACCCATGAACATCATCCAGCAATACGAGGCGGAGCAGGTCGCCAAGCTCACCGCCGCCCGCGCTGTGCCCGTCTTCCAGCCCGGCGACACGCTGAAGGTCATGGTCAAGGTCATCGAGGGCGAGCGGACCCGCGTGCAGGCCTATGAGGGCGTCTGCATCGCCCGCTCGAACAAGGGCCTGAACAGCAATTTCACCGTGCGCAAGATCAGCTACGGCGAGGGCGTGGAGCGGGTGTTCCCGCTGTATGCGCCGACGATCGCCGAGATCGTGGTGGTGCGCCGCGGCGACGTGCGCCGGGCCAAGCTGTATTACCTGCGCGGCCGCAGCGGCAAGTCCGCCCGCATCGCCGAGCGCGCCCGCGAGGTCG
>CAXSEX010000517.1:0-3289 GCA_964236415.1 uncultured Acetobacteraceae bacterium
GCCGCCGCGTCGAACTGGTAGTAGCCCAGCACCGTGCCCTTCGCGCCCTGCCAGTTCCAGGACGGGAGCGAGATGCTGCCGATGTCCTCGTTGTCGGTATAGACATGGCCGCCGTAAATGAAGTGGTCCTCTTCCCAGAAACGCCGTTTCATCTGCAACCCGATTTTGCCCACCGGCTGGTAGGCGACCGCGGACATGGCCTGCTTGGTCGCATCCGGCAGCGCGGCCTCGATGTGGCGCAGCACCGAAAGCGGGATCGTGCAAACGCAGTAGTCGGCCTTGGTCGTGCCGCGCTGCCCCGTGCTGTCCACCCAGGCGATCTCGACGCCCCCGTCGTCCTGGCCGATCCGCTCGACGACGGTGCCGTACTGGATCATGTGCCCGACCTTGCCCGCAAAGCCCGCGGCGATGCGGTCCATGCCGCCCACCGGCTGGAACATGGTGCGCTGCTGCGTGAAGCCCGCAACCGAGCGCAACGTGCGCCACGCCTTGGAATGCAGCACGTCGGCCATCGGGAACGGCGTGCTGGGCTTGCCCGGCCCCGGGTCGGTCAGCGCGCCGGGCCACAGGTCGTAGCCGCGGCCGTCCGCGCCGGAATAGGACAGGTCCTTGGACGACAGGTAGCCATCGCGCACCAGGTAGGCCACGAACACTTCCTGGTCCTCAGCGCTCAGCGGCGTGTCGAGCCGGTTGCCGCGGACCGCCTTGGCCAGCAACTCCGCCGTGTGCCCGCGCATGTCGGCCGCAACCTGCGCCTTGCGCACCGGCTTGCCCGCGAGCGGGCCGGAACCGCCCTCGAACAGGACGTAGGAAGCGTCGTTGTCGTTGACCATGACCTCCAGCGGGACCCCGAACTCCTTGGTGTAGTGCAGGGTCGATTGGTGGTTGAACGGGATGCGCCACGGGCCGTGGTTGATGTATTGGCCGTCGTCGAACGTGCAGTGCTGCGCTTCGCCGCCCAGTTCGGTCAGGGAGAACCCGGCGCGGGCGGTCTGGCACCGGCCGCCGGCGAAGCTGCGCGCCTCGATGACCTGGCATTGGTAGCCGAGCTTCGACAACTCGTAAGCGGCTGTCATGCCGCCGACCCCGGCGCCCAGGATGACGACCCGCTTGCCCGCTCCCGATCCGGTCAGCGCCGGCGGCGCGGTCTGGGCCGACGCCATGGGCATGCCGAACGCTTCCAGCCCCGCCATGACCGCGCCGGCCCCGCCGATGGCGCCGAGCCTATACAGGAACTGCCGGCGCGACGGGCCGGACAGGAGGTGTGGCGCAGGATTGGGAAGTGTTTCAGCCATTTTGACCTCTTTGGCGGCAGAGTCGGCAACGCGGGCCGCATTGCAGTGAAATCGACTTCTGGGTGCAAGCAGGATGCCAAGGTCTCCGGTATCCCTGGCCCGGGGGAATGGTGGCCGGTTCGGGCTGCCCGGCTCCACCATAAGGCGCCCAGGGCTTACGCATGAGATCGCTTCGGTGGGAAATTCCAGTCCGAAGAACGCACCGAGATTATTGAAAAACCCTCGCCGCTGCCCTTGAGCAAACGCACTTCGGTTGGGAGACCATTGAAAATTTCAGCCCAAGGTTGCTCGTGCGGTTGAAGTCCATAAATTGTCATCGGACCGTGATAGTTGCTCGACCTCATCGCGCCGAAGCTGGATGTCCTGATACGACGGGATGGGACATGACAGGACTAAATCCAAGCCTTGGCGTTGAAGTCAGTCGCCGCAAGCTTCTCGCGGCGGCGGGCATTGGAACAGGAGCCCTGGCGGCGTCGTCCCTTCCCGCCTTCGGTCAGGCCCAGGCGGCTGCCCAGTTGGGCTCGTCGGCCGGGCCGCAGGGCACGCCTGCGGTGGCAGGGCTGCATCTTCAGTTCGGCGCCGATGCTTCATCCGAGGTCACGGTGTCGTGGCATACGCTGACGCCTGTCAGCAATGCGCGGGCCGTGCTCGGGCGTCTCGATGGCAAGCTTGAGCAGGTGGTCGATGCGGTGCCGACCACCTACACCGACGCGAAGTCGGCACAGACCGTCTACGCCTACCATGCGAAGCTGAGCCAACTCCAAGCTGATTCCGCCTACATGTATGCTGCCATGCACGACGGCGCGGCGCCCGACTTCGGCACGTTCCGTACTGCGCCGCGGGGTCGCAAGGCGTTCACCTTCACCAGCTTCGGCGATCAGGGCACGCCAACCATTGGGAAGAAGTTCGTGCCGCCGGCGGGGGTCGGTCTGCCAGCCTCTTTGTTCGTGAACGACAACCTCGGCTCGCCAGCAGCCGGCGACGTGACGCTCGGCGTCGAACAACTGCAGCCGCTGTTCCATCTGTTCAACGGCGATCTCTGTTACGCCAATCTCGCCGAGGACCGCGTGCGGACCTGGTGGGATTTCTGGGAGAACAACACCCGCAGCGCGCGCAACCGTCCGTGGATGCCCTCTGCCGGCAATCACGAGAACGAACTGGGCAATGGACCGATCGGCTATCAAGCTTACCAGACCTACTTCTCGGTGCCGGAAGCGTCCGAACAGACCGATGTGACGCGGGGACTTTGGTATGCCTTCACCGCCGGTTCGGTGCGGGTGATCAGCATCGCCAATGACGACGTGACGTATCAGGACGGCGGCAACTCCTACGTAAGAGGGTACTCAGCCGGCGCGCAGAAAGCCTGGCTGCAAGAGGAACTGGCCGCCGCCAGGCACGATCGTGATATCGACTGGGTGGTGGTGTGCATGCATCAAGTGGCCATCTCGACTGCCGACATGTTCAATGGAGCGGACCTCGGGATACGCGAGGAGTGGGTGCCGCTGTTCGACAAATACAGGGTCGATCTCGTGGTGTGCGGGCACGAGCATCATTACGAGCGTTCTCACCCGATCCGCGGTCACGAGCCTAATCGCACATTGACGCCGCGGCCCGTTGCCCTCGCCACCGACGTGATCGACACGACCAAGGGAACGGTGCACATGGTGATCGGAGGGGGCGGGACATCGGCTCCGTCGAACGAGCTGTTCTTCAATCCGCCGCAGTGCCGGGTGATCGTGGCAGTCGGCGCGCCCGATCCGGCTACGGGCAAGCGGCCACCGGTGTACGTGAGGGAGGATGCGCCTTGGTCGGCGGTGCGCAACGCGGCCCACTCCTATGGCTTTGCCTCCTTCACCGTTGATCCAGGAACGGCGCCCGGCGGGTTCACCACCATCAAGGTGGTATACTATGACGTGGTAGGACTGGGTGGTCAGCTGGCCGCCTTCGAAAGTTTCACGCTTCGGCGTCCTCGCCGCGACTGATGCGAATTCCGG
>CAXSEX010000518.1:0-3288 GCA_964236415.1 uncultured Acetobacteraceae bacterium
GCCACGGCTACATCCGCGAGTGGGGCATGGAGCAGTTCGTCCGCGACGCCCGCATCGCGCAGATCTACGAGGGCACCAACGGCATCCAGGCGCTGGACCTCGTGGGCCGCAAGCTCGGCCAGGACGCCGGGCGCCTGCTGCGCCGCTTCTTCCACCCGGTCAGCGCCTGGCTGGAAGCGCATGCGGCGGACCCGGAGCTTGCCGCCTTCGCCGGGCCGACCGCCAAGGCGTTCGGCCGCTTGCAGCAGGCGACGCTGACCGTCGCGCAGCGCGGCACCGCCCGGCCGGAAGAGGCGGCAGCCGCCGCCACCGACTACCTGCGCCTGTTCGCCCTGGTCGCCATGGCGTTCATGTGGTGCCGCATGGCGGAGGTCGCGGGCGGCAAGCTCAAGGCGGGCGCCAACGGGGAGGCCCCGTTCTACGAAGCCAAGCTGGACGTGGGCCGCTTCTTCATGGCCCGCGTGCTGCCGCGGCATTCCGTGCATTTCCAGGGCATCATGGCCGGCGGCGAGACGCTCGCGCGCATGAAAGCGGAAGCGTTCTGACGCCGCAGGGAAGTCCCGGCTTCCCTGAACACGGCTGTTTGCTGTAACTTAACGTAGCCCATGACCGCGATCTTCCGCCCAAGCGCCAACCTATGGATGAAGCTGGCGCTGCTTGGGGCGACCGGATTTGTCCTGGGCGGCACCGGCTGGTGGTGGATGGCGCCGCGGACCGATTGGGCGCGCGGCGTCGGCTTCGTCGTCCAGCAGCCCGTGCCGTTCAGCCATCAGCACCACGTCGCGGGCCTCGGCATCGGCTGCCAGACCTGCCACAGCCACGTGGAGGTCGGCGCCAACGCCGGGCTGCCGCCGACGCACACCTGCATGACCTGCCATTCGCAGATCTGGACCAACGCCGACCTGCTTGCCCCGGTGCGGCAAAGCCTGGCAGAGGACAAGCCGCTGCGTTGGCAGCGGGTCAACAACCTGCCGGACTACGCCTACTTCAACCATTCCATCCACGTCGCCAAGGGCGTCGGCTGCTCGTCGTGCCATGGCAACGTTTCCGACATGCCCTTGATGGCGAAGGCGGCGCCGATGACGATGGAATGGTGCCTGTCCTGCCATCGCAACCCCGGGCCGAACCTGCGCCCCGCGTCCGAGATCTACAACACCGCCTGGCAGCGCGGCCCGGACACGCCCTCGCCCGAGGCGCTGCTGGAGCAATACCACGTCGGCGGGCGCAACCTGACGGAGTGCTCGATTTGCCATCGCTGACGCCTGCGCAGCGGTGGCGCCGGGTGCTGGAGGACCCGGAGGCCGCGGCGCAGGCCTTCCCGTCCCTGGCCGGCGGCATCATGGTGGAAGCGGGGGCGGAGGTGGGGGCCGGGCCGCGGCGGCGGGGCTTGCTCAAGCTGATGGCGGCGAGCTTCGCGCTCGGCGGCCTGTCCGGCTGCGGCGACCCAGCGGAGTCGGACAACGGTTGGGTGCCCGCCGTCGAGGCGCCGCCCGGCATCGTGCCCGGCCTGCCCAACCGCTTTGCCACCGCAAGCCTCGCCGGCGGCGCAGGGCTGGGCCTGGTCGTCGAGCACCGCATGGGCCGGCCCGTGAAGGTGGAGGGCAACCCGCTGCACCCGGCCAGCCTGGGCGCGACCGACGCGCTGGCGCAGGCGCTGGTGCTGGACTTCTATGACCCGGACCGCGCGGCGGGCGTGCTGCGGGAGGGCCAGCCGGCGACATTGGGCGGCTTGCTGGACCTCCTGGTTCCCGTGCGGGCCAGCCTGTTCGCGTCGCACGGCGCCGGGCTGCGCATCCTGACCGGCGCCTGCGTGTCGCCCACCCTGGGCGCGGCGCTGGACGCGCTGCTGGCGCGGCTGCCGGACGCGCGCTGGCACCAGTGGGAGGCGGACGGGCGCGACGCGGCGCACGAGGGCGCGGTGCGGGCCTATGGCCAGCCGCTGCTGGCGGTGCCGCGGCTCGACGCAGCGGACGTGGTGCTAGGGTTGGAAAGCGACCTTGTTTCCGGCGCGCCAGGTTGGGTGCGCTACGCCCGCGACCTCGCCGGGCGGCGCAACCCGGTGCGCGGGCCGATGAGCCGGATCTACGCCGTGGAAAGCGTGCCGAGCCTGCTCGGCTCGATGGCCGACCAGCGCGTGGCGGCCAGCCCGGCGGAGTTGCACCGCGGGATGATGGCGCTGTACTGCGGGGAGCTGAGGGGCGACGTGCCGATAGACGCGATGCCCTGGGTCGGCCCGGCGTTCGCCGACCTGCGCGCCGCACCGGGCCACGCCTTCGTGCATGCCGGCCCCGCCCTGCCCGCGGAGGCGCACGCCTTGGTCCACGCGGTGAACGAGGCGCTGGGCGGGCGCGGCCACGCCTACGACCTGTTCCCGCCTTTCGAGCACCGTCCGGAGGACGGCGCGGCCAGCCTGCGCGCGCTCATGGCCGACATGGCGGCCGGGCGGGTGACGGCGCTGCTGATCCTGGACAGCAACCCGGCCTACACCGTGCCGGGCTTCGGCGACGCGCTGCGCCTGGTGCCGCTCAGCATCCACGGTGCCCCGGCGCCGGACGACACGGCGGTGGTTGCGGGCTGGCACATCCCGATGACGCATGCCTTCGAGGCATGGGGCGACGTGCGGGCGCATGACGGCACCGCCACGGTGCAGCAGCCCCAGGCCCTGCCGCTGCACCGGGGCCGCAGCGCGGTCGATCTGCTGTCCCTGCTGCTGGACGGCACGCCGCGCGACAGCGGGAACGCCGTGCGCGACACCTGGCGCGGCCGGCTGCCGGACGACGATGCCTGGTTCGCGGCGCTCGCGGATGGCGTCGTGCCCGGCACCGCGGCGGCGCCCATGGCGGCGGCGCTGCGGCCGGAGGCGGCGCGCGCCGTGCCGCCCGCGCCGGCGGCAGCGCCGCTCAACGTGCTGTTTCGCCCTGACCCCTACCTCCTGGACGGACGCCACGCCAACAACGGCTGGCTGCAGGAGTTGCCGCGGCCGTTGTCGAAGCTGACCTGGGACAACCCGCTGCTGGTCGCGCACGACGTGGCGCCGGGGCTGAAGGACGGTGATGTCGTGGAACTGTCCCGTGGCGGGCAGCGCCTGGAACTGCCGGTCTGGCGCTTGCCGGGCCTCGCCCCCGGCTGCGCGGTGGCCGTCACCGGCTATGGCCGCGCGCATGTCGGCGAGGTCGGCGCCGGGTCCGGGTGGAACCTGTTCCCGCTGCGGGCGGCGGAGGGGGCGGCGTCCTTGCGCCCGCTCGGCCGGACGGTCAGGCTCGCGGCGACCGACCGCGGCATGGGCAC
>CAXSEX010000519.1:0-3272 GCA_964236415.1 uncultured Acetobacteraceae bacterium
CTCGCGCGCGTCCAGCGCCGTGCGCCGGGCGCGGAGGTCGAGCAGCAGGGCGCGCTCCGCCTCGTTCACGGGCGGCTCCGCCGGGGGCGCCGCAGGCGCTGCGGCCGGCTCCGCGGACAGCACGTCCTTGCGCGCTGCCTCCTTGACCGGCGCTTCCTTGGCCGCCGGGTGCGCGGCCTGGGCGCTGGGCACCATGGCCTGGCTGGCGCTGGCGAGCGCCGCCGGGGCGCCGCCGGCGGCCTGGATCAGGTGCGCGCTTTTGGAGGCGAGCAGGCCGCCCATGGCGAGGATCGCCATGGGCAGCACGCGCGGACGGGGGAGCCGGGGCAAGAAGCGCATCACCGCACCCCTATCAGGGCCTGCTGCAAGTCACGCTCCGACTTGCTGCGCGGGCGCGGCGCGGCCTCGCGCAAACCGCTTCGCTCGCCGAAACCCGAAGTCGCCGAAACGCCTCCGGCGTTTGCGGCTGGTTTCGCTGGCTCGGCGCGAACGTGGTCGGCGCGGAGGGGCACGGCGGCGGCGGGCTGCTCCCGCGCCCGCCCGGCGTCGAGCGCCCGCCCGGCGCGGATGAGCTGTTCCAGCCGGTCTGCCAACTCCTCCCCCCGCTTGGCCAGGAACGCCAGGTCCTCCTTCAGCGTGGTGGCGCCCTCGATGCTGCGGGTCGCCTGCTGCGTCGCTTCCTGCGTCATGACGTGCAGCCGGCCGAGGCCGCTTTCCGCCTGGCGCGTGCTGCTGTCGAAGCCGGCCACAGCCTCGCCCAGCGCCGCGCGGTCCCGGCGCAGCAGGCCCAGCGCGCGCTCCAGCCGCACCGCATGCACCAGGGTCAGCGCCAGCAGCGCGATCAGCGCGATTTCCAGGAACCAGTCCATGCCACCCATCTTGGGCTTCCTTAAATACGGTCAGGTTGCGGGATCGAAGGTCAGGGCGGGCTGCATCGGCGCCGCCGCGGCGGCGGCAGGCGGCCCCAGGGAGGTTTCCAGGCGCACGGCGACGCGGTTCTTGCGGTGGCCGACCCGGCCCTCGAACAGCGGCACGTTGCCGCAGCGCACCTGCACCATGGCGCCCGGCACGGCGGTGAGCATGATGCGGCTGCCGACTTCCAGCCTCATCACCTCCGAAAGCGGCATGACCTGCTCGTCCAGCACGATGTCCAGCTCCACGTCCGTGCTCATCAGCTCCTCCGCCAGGTGGGTTTCCCAGATGCTGTCGCGGCCGAACCGCTCGCCCATGAACTGCTGCAGCAGCAGCTCGCGCACTGGCTCCAGCGTGGCGTAGGGCAGCAAAAGGTCCATCCGCCCGCCGCGGTCCTCCATGTCCACGCGCAGCCGCACCAGCACGGCGGCGTTGGACAAGCGCGAGATGGTGGCGAAGCGCGGGTTCACCTCCAGCCGCTCGAAGCGGAAGGTGGCGGGGCTGAGCGGCTCGAAGCTGGTGGACAGGTCGTGCAGCACGAGCTGGACCAGGCGCTCCACCAGGTTGCGCTCGATGGTGGTGTAGGGCCGGCCCTCGATCCGCATGGCGGCGGTGCCGCGCCGCCCGCCCAGCAGCACATCGACGATGGAATAGATCAGCGCGCTGTCCACGACCATCAGGCCGTAGTTGTCCCACTGCTCCGCCCTGAACACCGCGAGCATGGCCGGCAGCGGGATGCTGTTCAGGTAGTCGCCGAAACGCAAGGAGGCGATGCTGTCGATGCTGACCTCGACGTTGTCGCTGGTGAAGTTGCGCAGGCTCGTGCTCATGATCCGCACCAGCCGGTCGAACACCACCTCCAGCATCGGCAGGCGCTCGTAGGACACGAGGCCCGAGTTGATGATGCGCTGCATCCCCGACTGCTCGGGCACGCCGCCCGCAGTGTCGGCAAGGCCGAGCAGGCTGTCGATCTCGGCCTGGTCCAGGATGCGGTCGGGGGTGTCCCCCAGCACGGGGTCGCTCACTGGCGCACCTTTGGCATAATGCTCACTGGCACACCTCCGGTGTGACGCTCATTGCACCAAAAGCTCCGTGAACAGCACGTTCAGCACGTGGGCGGGCTGGGCGGCGATGCTGGACCGGGCGACCAGCTCTTCCCGCAGCCGGTAGGTGCCGGCGGTGCCGCGCAGCTCGTCCGGGCGCATCTCGCGCAGGTAGGTCTGGAACAGGTCGAGCAGGCGCGGCATGGCGGCCTGCACGACGGCCAGGTCCTCGGGCCGGGCCAGCTCAAGCTTGGCCTTCAGCTTGATGAAGGCGGCCCGGCGCGGCCCGGCGTTCAGGTTGGCGACGATGTCCGGCAGGTCCAGGAACACCGGCGCGGCCGGGGCCTTCGCCTCGGCGTGCCCGCCGTCCTTGTGCCCGTCCTCCTTGTGCCCCCCGTGCGGCAGCAGGCCGGCGAACCAGGCGCCGCCGCCGCCGCCGGCCAGCAGCAGGACGCCCGCGCCGATCAGCAGCAGCTTGCGCTTGCCGCCGGGCTTGGCGGCGGGGTCTCCCGTCATGTCCTTGGTCGCTGCCGCTGCTGTCATAAACCGTGCTCCTCGCCGCCACCCTAGGCCGCGGGGGTTAACGTTTCGTTGCAGATTTGAATGTATATCACACCAGCCGGATGCCGGCGGCGGGTATGTGGGCAGGACGCCTGGAAGGAATTGTCATGGAAGTGCCGAGCTACATCGCCTTGTCGCGGCTGGTGGCGCAAAGCCGGGCGCTGGAGGTGACGGCCACCAACATGGCCAACGCCAGCACGCCGGGCTTCAAGGCGGAGCGGACGCTGTTCAGCGACTGGCTGAGCAAGCAGGGCGGCACCGACGCGCCGCGCGGCGGGCGCACCGTGTCCTATGTGCAGGACCGCGCGACCTACCGGGACCAAGCGGCCGGGCCGGTGCAGCACACGGGCAACCCGTTCGACCTGGCGCTGGGCGGCGACGGGTATTTCAGCGTGGACACGCCGCGCGGCCCCCGGCTGACGCGGGCCGGGCGGTTCGCCCCGATGGCGGACGGGCGGCTGGGCGACACGGAGGGCAACGCGCTGCTGGACACCGCCGGGCAGCCGATCCGGATCGGCGCCGCGGATGGGCGCGTCACGATCACGGGGGACGGCACGGTCAGCAGCGAGAACGGGCGGATCGGCAAGGTCGGCGTGGTGCGCCCGTCCGACCCGATGCGCATGACGGCGGAGGGCGCGCGGACCCTGCGGGCCGACACCGACACGGCGCCGGTGGCCCAGCCCCAGGTCGTCCAGGGCGCGGTGGAGGACAGCAACGTGCAGCCGGTGCTGGAGATGACCCGCATGATGGCCGACC
>CAXSEX010000520.1:0-3272 GCA_964236415.1 uncultured Acetobacteraceae bacterium
CACCTCAACCACAACATGCCCACCATGCAACACATCATGCAAATGCAACGGTGACGGGCAGCCTTGAACCTTGGCCGTTGCACGCTGAAGAGCCTGCCTTGAGGACCCATGCCCCTTGCCGCTTCGGCTCTTGCCCGGCCTCCACCCATCCGCCGTTGGATTCCGCGCAACATCGTCGAGGGCATCCGCCTCGGGGCCACCGTTGTGGCCGCCCTCTACCTAGGGATGGCGCTTGAGTTCCAGCGTCCGGAATGGGCCGCCTGGACCGTTCTTTCCGTCTCGCTCAACACCCGCGCCAGCTCCCTTCAGAAGTCCGACTGGCGCTGGCTCAGCTCCATTGTCGGGGCCGTCGCGTCGATCGGCTTCGTTGCCGCCTTCGCCCAGGACACCCTGGCTTTCGGCATCGCGCTCGCCCTTTGGCTCGGCGCCGCTTCCCTGCTGTCCAGCGGCGTTCGCGGACAGGACGCATACGGCTTTTCCCTCATCGGCTTCACCGTCCCGATCATCGCCCTCGCCAACGTTTCCCAGCCCTTGTCCGTTTTTGACACCGCCGTGGACCGCTGCCTCACCCTTCTTCTCGGCATCGCTTGCGCCTACGTCTCAGGCGTATGCGTTGCCCGCGGCGTGCCGGCGGCCCGCGCCGACCTCGCTGCGCGGATGGGCGCCGCCGCCCGCGCCTGCGCCACCTGGTTGCAGACCGGCGACGGCGACCCTCCATTGCAGGCCGCCCTCGACATGGACGCCGCGGTCACGGACGCGCTCGTCGAGCATCCTTCGCTCCGGGTCGGCGGCGGGGCCATGCGCGAGGCGGCGCCGGCCCTGCACGCGGCCGTGCTGCTCCGCCTGCTCCGACGCAGCTTGCCGGACGGCGATGGCAGGCGTGGCTATGCCTTGCTCGGCCTCGGCGACGCATCGCCTGAATGGCGCGCCGCGCGCGTGCTCGCCACCGCACGCGCCGTGGGCGCCGGCCGGCGCTTCGGCCTCCGCCGCACCGGGCTTCCCGCGCTCGCCATCGACCGCGATTGGCGCTTTGCGTTCAACAACGCGATCCGCACGGTGTCCGCCACGGGCCTTGTCTATGCCTTCTGGTACTGCTCGGAATGGTCTTCCGGCGGCGCCGCCGTCACCTGGGTGGGGGTCAGCGCCGTTCTCCTCGCCAACCGCCCGGACCCGAGCCGCGCCACCTTCGTGTTCCTCCTCGGCGCCGCCCTTGCCGAGCTGGTCGGCACGGTGCTGCACTACACCGTCCTGACCTCGACCGGCGACTTCCGCCTGCTCGCCACGGTGGTGGTCCCGCTCGCGATGCTGACCGCCATCGGCCGGGCCAACCCGCATGCGCCGCTCGCGAACAGCTTCGGCTTCCTCATCTTCACCGCGCTCGAACCGCTGCGCGTCATGGAATACGACCTCGGCGCGAGCCTCAACGGCATCGTCGCGACCATGGCCGGGCTTGGCGTGAGCGTCTTCGCCTTCGCCGCCCTGCCGCCGCCCGCGACCCCTGCCACTTCCCGGCGCCGTGCCCGGCGCCGCCTGTCCCGCGGCCTTCAGGCTGCCGCCCGCCGCCCGCTCGCGCTTTTGCCGCATCCGATGCGCTGGTGCGCGCCGATGCTTGAGCGTGCCGCCTTCCTCGCCCCGGATGGGACCGAGGCGGTCGCCGATGCGCGGACGGTCACGCTGGCTGGGCTGCTCGTCCTGGCCTTGCGGCGGGACCAGGACGCGATGGGGCGGCAGGCCGGCGCAATCCTGGCAAGCGGCAGGCCCGGGTTGGCCGACGACCTTGCCGCCCTGGCCGCGGCGACGCCGGCGGGGGTCCAGCGTGACCGGGTGGACGCCCTCGCCCGGCTCCTGCGCAACGGGATGCCGCCCGGGTTCCCCGGCCTGTCGGAAGCCGCATGATCCCTCTCCGCGACATCGATGTGCTCGGCGTGTTCGTCACTCCAGCCATCCCGTGCTTCCTTGCCGCGCTTGCGGTCTGCACGCCGCTCCGCTTCCTGCTCGACCGCCTGGGCATCGACCGCTACGTTTGGAACCGCGCCCTGTTCGACTTGGGCATCCTGGCGGGCGCGACCGCGCTCCTCATCCTGTCGCTGCGCTTCGGGGCGGCCTGAGTGGGGGCGGCCTGAGTGGCGCTGACCCGGCAGCTGCCCGCAGCCTTCAACGTGGTCGCCACCCTCGTCGTGCTGGCCGCCGCGGTCGTGCTGTGCTGGCTCGCCTGGAACTACTACGAGTACTCGCCCTGGACGCGCGACGGCCGCGTCCGCGTTTACACGGTCCAGGTCGCGCCCGAGGTGTCCGGCACCGTCGTGCAGCTTGCCGTGCGGGACAACCAGTTCGTCCGCAAGGGCGACCTGCTGTTCCGCATCGACCCGCGCACCTTCCAGAACGCCCAAACCCAGGCGACCGGCGCGCTCGCGCAGGCCAAGGCGCAGGCGAGCTACCTTGAAGCCGAAGCCCGGCGCCGGGCCGCCCTGTCCGACCTTGCCGTGTCGCGTGAGCAGCAGCAGAACGCGGAGGGGGTCGCGCAGGGCGCCAACGATGCCGTCGTCACGGCCACCGGGCAGTTGCAGCAGGCCATGCTGAACCTGGAGCGGGCCACCCTGCGCTCCCCTGTCGATGGCTGGGTGACGAACCTCCTGCTGCAGGAGGGCGGCTTCGCCACGACCGGCCAGCCGGCGATGACCCTCATCAACGCCGACAGCTTCTTTGTCGAGGGCTACTTCGAGGAAACCCAGCTCCGCCGCATTTCGTCCGGCGCCGCCGTGCATGTCGCGCTCCTCGCCTACCCCGGGGTGGCCGTCCGCGGCCGTGTTTCCGGCACTGGGCGCGGCATCAGCGTCGCCGACGCGCAGCCGGGCGTGCAGGGCCTGCCCGGCGTGAACCCTGTTTTCACCTGGGTTCGCCTGGCCCAGCGCATTCCCGTGCGCGTTGACCTCGACGATGTGCCCTGCCCCGTTGTCCTGTCTTCCGGCCTGACGGCGACCGTGTCGGTGCTGGACGACGCGCAGGCCAGGCGTCAGCCGCCCCCGTCCGGCCGCAAGGGGTCTGCCGCCGGGCTGGCCTGCAAGCCCTGACCGGGTGCGCGTCCGTGTGAGACCCGCCTGCTGGCTGATGCCTGCTCATTCCTCCGCGGGGAAGGCGAACAGCTTGGCCGGATCGACCGATAGGATGGCCCGGTCCGGCGGGGGCGTCCGGTGCAGGCCCACGAGTTCGTCGCCGGGGCAGCCGACCTGCCACCGCGCCCGCCAAAGCCCGGCCTCGAACACGCAGTCGCG
>CAXSEX010000521.1:0-900 GCA_964236415.1 uncultured Acetobacteraceae bacterium
CGCATCACGGGTTCGTGATTGCCGCGAAGTTGTGGCAAAGCCAGACAATCCAATGCCTCTTGCCGCGGCCTCGCCATGTTTGCCATGAAGTCCGAGGGACTGAGAGCGGGTTTTCCTCGTCCTGGTCGATGCCACATGCGTCCGTGACCTAAGTTCGCATGCTTCATGGAGGCGGCCGGATGCCCCAAGGCTGCGTCCCCGTCCTCCACAGCCCCTTCCCTCTCAGGAGCGCCACTGCTTTGACCCTTCCGACCCAGCAGCCCGCCGCCGGAACCCCGCTTCCGCTCGCCGGGCGTCGCGCGCATGCCCGGGCGGCATGGGACCAGGAGCTGAGGGAGCCGCTCGGGTTGGAGGGCGCCGGCGCCGGCATTCCGGAAGCCTGGTTCCTCGGCCCGCATGCGGAGAACCTGGAGCTGCTGCGCGATCTGATCAACGACGCCATGGACAGCCACGCCAAGTTCCGCCAGTCCTTTCATCCGGAGGACCCGACGCACATCACCCCGGCGCTGCGCCGCTCGCCCGAGTTCCAGCAGGGGGTGGAGCGGCTGCGCACGGAAACCGCGACGCTGCTGAAAATGCTGCAAAGGTCCGCGCCCTTCGCCAGCATGCGCTACCAGGGCCACATGCTGTGGGACCAGGCGATGCCGGCGACCGTCGGGCTGTTCGCCGGGCTGCTCTACAACCAGAACAACGTCGCCGCCGAGGCGTCCCCGGTCACCACGCGACTGGAGATCGAGGCGGGCAACGACCTGTGCCGGATGCTGGGCTACACCGTGCCGCCGGACGGGCAGCCGCCGGCGCCGGGCCAGGTTGTGCCCCAGGTCGTGCCATGGGGGCACATCACCTGCGGCGGCACGGTGGCCAACATCGAGGCGCTGTGGGCGGCGCGCAATCTCAAGT
>CAXSEX010000521.1:910-3272 GCA_964236415.1 uncultured Acetobacteraceae bacterium
CGGTGGCCGCCGTCGCAGCACAAAAAGCAGCGCGCAACCTGAAGTTCGCAGCCGTGGGCCTGCGCGCCGCGATCCGGGCGGTGCCGGCGCTCGCCGCGGCGCGGACGCTTGAGGTGCCGCTCTGGGGCGGCGGGCACGGGCGGCTGCTGGAGCTGGACACCTGGACGCTGCTCAACCTCGACATCGACGTGGTGGCCGGCCTGCCCACGGCGCTCGCGGCGCTCGGCATCACGCCGGAGGCGCTGACGGAAGCGCTGGTGCCTTACGCGGTGCAGAACACCGGGCTGATGGGCTTCTACCGCAACTTCATGCCGGACGTGCCGGAAGCGCCGGTGTTCCTGGCGCCGGCCACCGGGCACTACTCCTGGCCCAAGGCCGCGACCCTGCTGGGCATGGGACAGAACTCGCTTTTGGTGCAGCGCGTGGACAACGACGCCCGGCTCGACCTGGAGCACGTCGAGACGACGCTGGACATCCTGCTGCGCCGCCGCATCCCCCTGCTCGCGGCCGTCGCCGTGATGGGCAGCACGGAGGAAAGCGCGGTCGATCCGCTGGAGGGCCTGCTGGCGCTGCGGGAACGCTACCGCGCCCGGGGCATCAACTTCGCGGTGCACGCCGACGCGGCCTGGGGCGGCTATTTCCGCACCATGCTGCGGGACGAGCACGAGCGCGACTGCCGCAAGCAGGTGCCCACGGAGGCGATGAGTCCCTACGTCCAGGCACAGTACGCCGCGCTCGGCCAGGCGGACAGCATCACGGTTGATCCGCACAAGGCCGGCTACATCCCCTACCCCGCCGGCGCGCTGTGCTACCGCAACGCAGCGATCCGCGACGCGATCTCGCTCCGCGCGCCGGTGGTGTTCCACAGCCAGGCGGAGCCGACGGTCGGCGTGTACGGCGTGGAGGGCAGCAAGCCCGGCGCCGCCGCCGCCGCCGTGTGGCTGGCCCACCGGGTGATCCGGCCGGACCGCAGCGGCTACGGCAGGATCCTGGGCCAGTGCATGTGGACCTCGAAGCGCATGTTCGCCCGGCTGCGCACGCTGGAAGACCCGCGCTTCGCCGTGACCCTGTTCAACCGCACGCCGGCGGAACGCAGCCATGGCCGGCCCGAGGACCTGGCGGCGGAGCGGGCGCTGATCCGGCGCTTCGTCGATCTGGACAACGCGGCGCTGAGCCGCCTGCTGGAGGAGGACGCAGCGGCGCGGGACCTGTTCAGCCAACTTGGCTCCGACCAGGTGATCCTCGCCTTCGCGCTGAACTTCCGCACTGCCGAAGGACTGAACACCGACCTCGCGCAGGCCAACCTGTTCAATGAGCGCGTGTTCTCCCTGTGCAGCATGATCGAGCCGCGGGCGGATTTCGGCGGCATCGACCTGATGCTCACCAGCTCCCGCTTCGACCCGGCGGTTTACGGCCACCGCTTCGTCAATGCCTTTTCCGCCCGCATGGGCATGCGGCCGGCGCCGGACCTTGGGGTCGATTTCCTGATCTCCACCACCATGGACCCTTGGACTACGGAAACGAACGGGGGAGACTTCCTCGCCGTCCTTGAGCAGGCGCTGCGCCGCGCGGCCCACCAGGCGCTCGACGAGCTTGGGTTGTGAGCCGCGCCCCGGCTACCGCGCCGGGATGATCGCGGCGGGGGTCATCGAGCCGTCCAGCTCCGGCCGCCCGGCGATGTGGTCGTAGGTGGCATAGAGGATCATCCCGGTCGGGATGTCTTTCCACACGGTCGAAACGGAACGGTAGGTGTTGCCGTCGAAGCCCTCGCGGTAGTGCGAGATCTTGACCGTGTGATAAGTCTTGCCGAGCAGGTTGATATCCTCGATGCCCTCGTTGCGCATCAGGTCGTGCCACTGCGAACCCGGCAGCATGTGCAGGTCGAAGCCGACGACCTCGCCGGTGCGGCCCTGGATCACTCGCTTGAGCAATGGGCGCGCCACCTCCGCGCCGGGCCAGACGGTCAGCCAGATGGCTTGCCAGGCCTCGACCGTGTCGGACCCGATGCGCATGCGGCATAGCTCAGGGTTGGCAGGGCTGGCGCCGAGGTATTCGAAGGCCGGGCCGCCGCGCTGCTCGACGCGCGACCCGGCGGGAGGGCAGGCGCGGGCGTAGGGCGGCGAGCCGTCCGTGGCCCGGACGTTGGCGCCCAGCACGAAGGGCGGGTAATTGCGCGCCGCCGCGTCCAACCCCGGGGACTGCGCGGCGGCGGCCGTGGCGAAGGACAAGGCCAGGCACGTCGCGGCAAATCGGATCAAAGGAGCCTCCCTGTTATCGGCCGCATAAAGCCAGGCCGCACCCCGGGAAGGCAATGCCCAGCCCGCCGCGAGGACGGCCTTGATCGAAATAGGCTGGGGGGCTA
>CAXSEX010000522.1:0-3271 GCA_964236415.1 uncultured Acetobacteraceae bacterium
ACCGGCATCGTCGTCGCGATCAGCGTGCCGCTGGTGCTGGCAGGCGTGCTGGTGGGCATGAAGCTCCTGGGCATCGACCTGCAACGCATCTCGCTCGGCGCCATGGTGATCGCGCTGGGCCTTTTGGTGGACGACGCGATCATCGCCGTGGAAACCATGGCGGTGAAGCTGGAACAGGGCTGGGACCGGATGCGCGCCGGCAGCTTCGCCTACACCTCCACGGCGTTCCCCATGCTGACCGGCACGCTGGTGACGGCGGCGGGCTACCTGCCGATCGGCCTCGCGCAGTCCAGCACCGGCGAGTACACCCAGGACATCTTCCGCGTCGTCGGCATGTCGCTGGTGCTGTCCTGGTTCGTCGCCGTGCTGTTCGTGCCGCTGCTGGGCGCGAGCCTGCTGCCGGAGGTACGCGCCCATGCGGGCCACGACGTGTACGGCACGCGCGGCTACCGCGGGGTGCGCCGGGTCGTGGCCTGGTGCGTGCGCCGGCGCTGGGTGGTGATCTTCGCCACCGTGCTGGCCTTCGCCGCCGCGGTGATGGGGTTCACCCGGGTGCCGCAGCAGTTCTTCCCGAACTCCGACCGGCTGGAGGTCATCATCGACGTGCGCCTGCCGGAGGGCAGCGCCTATGCCGCGACCGCGGCGGAAGTCACGCGGCTCGACGCCGTGCTGGCCGCCGATCCCGGGGTGAAGTCCTGGGTCGATTACGTCGGCAGCGGCGCCCCGCGCTTCTTCCTGGGTTCCGCGCCGGAGTTGGAGAACGCGAACTTCGCCCAGGTGGTCGTCAACATGCGTTCCATCCCGGCGCGGGAAGCGACGCTGGCCCGGCTCCATGCGATGTCCGACAGCGGCGCGTTCCCCGACGTGCGCATGCGCAGCGGCCGGCTGGAGCTGGGGCCGCCGGTCGGCTACCCCGTGCAGTTCCGCATCGTCGGCCCTGACCCGCTCGTGCTGCGCGGCATCGCGGACCTGGTGCGGGTGCAGATGCGCGCCAACCCGCACCTGCGCAACGTCGGCGACAGCTGGGGCAACGCCGCCAAGTCCGTGCAGGTCGATGTCGATCAGAGCAAGGCCCGGCTGCTCGGCCTGACCAGCGAGGACGTCTCGACTGCCCTGCAAGCCGTGCTGCAAGGCGTGACCCTCACCCAGTACCGGGAAGGGACCGACCTGATCCCCGTTCTGGTCCGCGCCCGGGCGTCCGAGCGCGGCAACCTTTCCGAGTTGGCGGAACTGCCCATCGCCGCCGGCGGGCGCACCGTGCCGCTCGGCCAGGTCGCGCGCATCTCCTACGGCATCGAGGCGCCGACGGTCTGGCGCCGCAACCGCACGCCGATGCTGCTGGTGCGCGCCGACATTGCTGACAGAACCCAGGCGCCGGTCGCCACCGCGCAGGTCTTGCCGAGGCTGGACGCGATCAAGGCCGCGCTGCCCCAGGGCTACGCGATCGAGACCGCCGGCGCGGTGGAGGAAAGCGGCAAGGGCCAGGCCTCGGTGAACGCGGTGATGCCGCTGATGATGTTCGCCATGGTCGCGCTGCTGATGCTGCAATTGCAGAGCTTCGGCCGGGTGGCGATGGTGATCCTGACGGCGCCGCTCGGCCTGATCGGCGTGAGCGCGGCGCTGCTGCTGACCGGCGCGCCGTTCGGCTTCGTCGCCACCCTGGGCTTCATCGCGCTGGCCGGGATCATCATGCGCAACTCGGTGATCCTGGTGGACCAGATCGACACCGACGCGCGGGCCGGCCTGCCATTGGCCGAGGCCATCGTCGAGGCCACGGTGCGCCGGACCCGGCCCATCGTGCTGACCGCCGCCGCGGCGATCCTGGCGCTGGTGCCGCTGGCGTTCTCGGTGTTCTGGGGTCCGATGGCGATTGCGATCATGGGCGGGCTGGTGAGCGCCACGGCGCTGACCCTGTGCTTCGTGCCGGCGCTGTATGCCGCCTGGAACCGCGTCGGCCGGGTGCCGGCGCGGGCCGGTGCGGACACGGCGGCGATGGCGCCGAGCAAGGTTTACCAGGCTTAAGCATCGTTCTGCGAAGCATACCCACGAGCAGCAGGGAAAATGATGCGTTTTCAATAACCCCTAAGCAGGCATTCGTGGCGTAAGCTGCGAATGCCTGCTTGGCATTCAAATTCACACGCTTGATCGTTCAGCCAGCGCAGAGCTATGCTTTCCAGAGATCGTTAAACCTCTCGGTCTAAGTTCTGCCCTTGGCATAGGACGGTAGTTCTGAGCCAATCGTTGCCCACTCCACCTTGGATTGGCCCCAACTCTGGGAACCCGGCTGAAGCAGCGAAGGCTGGTCAATAACACCTGCCCTCACATAAACCCGGCCAGGATGCTGAGGAGAAGTCCCAAACAGCGGAGAACCGCAGTTCCGGCAAAAGTGCCGCGTCAGTTCGTTGCCGCTGTCCGCAAGTTTTGTAAATGAGCCTGTCTCTCCGGCAACTACGTGGAACTCGCCAGCCTCAAACGGAACGTTGACGCTGAAGGCGCTTCCAGTGACTCTTCGGCAGTCTCCGCAGTGACAATACCCACCTGGTCCAACTGGCTTACCGCACGAAATCCTTACCGAACCACAAAGGCATGTGGCCGTAAGCTCTCCAGACATATACAGTCGTCCCTCATCTCATAACTTTGCTCGCGTGAGCATGCTGCGACCGAGCAGTTTTCCAAGGTCCGCTTCGATCATTAGGTGCTGATTAGCTGTCGGCGGGACTGCGCGAGCCGACCTCGATCCGGTAAAGCGTATGGTACCGCGTCCGCCGCGTCGCACGGGCGGCCTCCGGCGGACCCGGCGCCACCTGCTCCTCCATCGGCAACGGCGTGCACACCTCCGTCACCGACCCGGCGCCGCCCGCCAGCATCGCCAGCCGCGCGGCCCCCAGCGACGCGCCCAGCACGCTGCCGCGCGGGCGCAGCAGCGCCAAGCCCAACACGTCCGCCAGCATCCCCGCCCAGAACCGGCTGCGCGACCCGCCGCCGACCAGCGCGCACTCGCGGAGATCCACGCCCGCTTCCCGCACCACGTCGAGGCCGTCCGCCAGCGAAAAGGCGACGCCCTCCAGCACGGCAAAGGTCAGCGCCTCCGCCCCATGGCTCGGGCGCAGGCCGGCGAACAGCCCGGTGGCGTCGGGGTCGTTGTGCGGGGTGCGCTCGCCACTGAGATAGGGCAGGAAGATCGGCGCGTCCCGCCGCCACTCCGCCGCCTCGGCGCGGGCCGCGACCCGGCTCAGCAAGGCGTCGATGTCCGTCTGGCCCAGCGCATCCG
>CAXSEX010000523.1:0-3266 GCA_964236415.1 uncultured Acetobacteraceae bacterium
CATGTCCATCTTGGCATCCGCCGGGGTGTCGATGCGGATTTCCGCCAACGTGCCCGGCACCGCGTCCGCCAGGACGAAGGTATAGCGTTTCGCCTGCAAGGACGGGATGCGCTCCAGCCGCCCTTCGCCCATGAACGGCTGGACGGTGATCACCCGGGCGGGCACGGCGGCGCCACCGAGGTCGAAAGTGCCGTCCGCGACCGTCGCCCCGGTGACGAACGCCTCGCGGATCTTGTTGCGGAAGTACGAGGTGGACAGGCCGATGGCTTCCTTCATCTCGTTCACGTCGCGCTCCAGCGTGACCATCAGCAGCGGGTTGCCGCGGAAATTGTCGAGTTCAGGGAACCGCACCCGGCGCTCGCCGGTCAGGTAGTCGAACGCGAGCGTCTTGGTCCCGTCCGGGTTCACCTGGCGGACGTGCAGCGCCACCGTGTCGGTGAACCCGCCCGGGCCTTCGCGGGTGAAACCGTAGTCGAGCGTCTCGGGGTGGTCCACGTTGCGCAGGTGCGGCGTCTCGAACAGCGCGAGCTGCGCCGGGCTGAGCGGCCGGAGGTCGTCGGCCGGCGCCTGCGCCTGGGCCGGGCCGCACAAGCACGCCAGGACCATTGCGCCCGCACTGAGGAGCCTCATAGTCTGGACAGTTGAACCTTGGAGAAAGCGCCGCGCCATGATCGAGTTGGTCCTTGTTTATTGCTTGTCGAGCACGCTGGACCGCTGCATGGAGCCGCGGGAGGTGCGGGAACCCGTGGGCAGCCCGATGGAATGCACCATGCGGGCGCAGACCCTCGCCCAGGAATACGTCGTCGAGCACCCGCGCTTCCGCCTGTCGGGCTGGCGTTGCGAGGTGGACAAGCCCCGGGAGCGCCCGGCGTGACGAGTTGCCGGGCATCCCTCCAGTAAGCCTTAGTAAACGACGACGCTGCGGATGCTTTCTCCCCGCGTCATCAGGTCGAAGCCCTCGTTGATCTGATCCAGCGGCAGGATGTGGGTGATCAGGTCGTCGATGTTGATCTTGCCCTCCATGTACCAATCGACGATGCGCGGCACGTCCGTGCGTCCCCGCGCGCCGCCAAAGGCGCTGCCCTGCCAGACCCGGCCGGTCACCAGCTGGAACGGCCGGGTGCTGATTTCCTGGCCGGCCCCCGCCACGCCGATGATCGTGCTCTTGCCCCATCCCTTGTGCGCGCATTCCAGCGCCTGGCGCATCAGGGTGGGGTTGCCGACGCACTCGAAGCTGTGGTCGGCGCCGCCCTTCGTGAGCTCCACGAGGTGCGGCACGATGTCGCCGCCGACCTCCTTGGGGTTGACGAAGTGGGTCAGGCCGAACTTCTCGGCCAGCTCGCGCCGGCCCGGGTTGATGTCCACGCCCACGATCATGTCGGCGCCGGCGAGCCTGGCGCCCTGCACCACGTTCAGCCCGATGCCGCCCAGGCCGAACACGACGACGTTGTCGCCGGGCTTCACCTTGGCGGTGAAGATCACCGCGCCCACCCCGGTGGTGACGCCGCAGCCGATGTAGCAGATCTTCTCGAATGGCGCGTCCTCCCGCACCTTGGCCAGCGCGATCTCCGGCAGGACCGTGAAGTTGGCGAAGGTCGAGCAGCCCATGTAGTGCAGCACCGGCTTGCCCCCGAAGCTGAAGCGGCTGGTGCCGTCCGGCATCACGCCGCACCCCTGGGTCACGCGGATCTTCTGGCACAGGTTGGTTTTCTGGCTGAGGCAGTAGTCGCATTCCCGGCATTCCGGGGTGTAGAGCGGGATGACGTGGTCGCCCTTCTTCAGCGTGCGCACGCCGGGGCCGACATCGACCACAACGCCCGCGCCCTCGTGGCCTAGGATGGCGGGAAACATCCCTTCGGGGTCGTCGCCGGACAGGGTGAACTTGTCGGTGTGGCAAATGCCGGTGGCCTTGATCTCGACCAGGACCTCGCCTTCGCGCGGCCCTTCGAGCTGCACGGTCTCAATGCTCAGCGGTTGTCCCGCTGCGAAGGCAACGGCGGCACGGACATCCAAGGTGGGTCTCCCAGTCTTGTGGCTGATAGTCTTGTGGCTGATGGTTCTTGTGGCCGGCACAAGCTACCGGAATGCGCGCACGAATCCAGTCCCGTTAACGGCCTGGCCGGACCTGAAATGTCTTGCTGCATTGCAGCATGGAAAGATTCGTGCGGCGGGCTGGGTTTTCGGTCCCTGCGGCGTCTTGCCGGGACCCACGTTGCCTGCATATGCTGAGGACCGAGCGTTCCGCTGCCGCTGCGCGAGTTCCGGCATGGGGCGTAACGGTCTGCCGATAAGCAGAAACAATCGGCCGCAATCATGGCCGTATTCAGGAGGGACTGGACGTGAGGCTCAAGAAAACTCTGCTTGGCTGCACCACCATGCTGGGCGTTGCTTTGCTCGCCGCCGGGTCGCCGGCCTCTGCCAACGACGAACTGCAGAAGCTGCAGGGCGACGCCAACCAGTGGGTCATGCCGACCGGCAACTACGCCAACCAGCGCTACAGCACGCTCGACCAGATCAACGCGGCCAATGCGTCGAAGCTGCATCCCGTCTGGTCGTTCTCGACCGGCGTGCTGCGCGGCCATGAGGGCGGCCCCTTGGTCATCGGCGACACGATGTACGTGCACACGCCCTTCCCGAACAACGTCTTCGCGCTCGACCTGAACGACAACGGCAAGATCATCTGGAAGTACGAGCCGCGCCAGGATCCCAGCGTCATCGCCGTGATGTGCTGCGACACGGTGAACCGCGGCGTGGCCTACGGCGACGGCAAGATCATCCTGAACCAGTCCGACGCCACGACCGTGGCACTCGACGCCAAGAACGGCAAGGAGCTTTGGCACGTCAAGAACGGCGACCCCGCCAAGGGCGAGACCATGACGATGGCGCCGATGATCGTGAAGGACAAGGTTTACGTCGGCATCAGCGGCGGCGAGTTCGGCACGCAGGGCCGCCTCACGGCCTACAACCTCAAGGACGGCTCGCTCGCCTGGAACGCCTACTCGGTCGGCACGGACCAGCAGTTGATGGTCGATCCCGACAAGACCACCAACATGGGCAAGCCCATCGGCAAGGACTCGTCCCTGTCCACCTGGCAGGGCGACCAGTGGAAGACCGGCGGCGGCAGCACCTGGGGCTGGTACTCCTACGACCCCGCCACCAACCTGATCTACTACGGGACGGGCAACCCCAGCACCTGGAACCCGGTGCAGCGCCCCGGCGACAACCGCTGATCCATGACCATCTTCGCCCGCGACGCCGATACCGGC
>CAXSEX010000524.1:0-3265 GCA_964236415.1 uncultured Acetobacteraceae bacterium
ATGGATCACCTCCATGCCCATGCTAACCCGCCACCTGACTTCGCCGACAGTATCTCATCTACGTCCCCTACGCGGTCGAGGTCAGCGGCCAGGTCATCAAGGTGTTCGACGACACGCTGCACAAGCCCTACGGCGAGGGGATGTCGGCGGCTGCGCTGTCGAGCGGGGAAAGCCTGCTGCTGGAAAGCTTTGACGCCCGGTGGCGATGGCGGGCGGCGAACTCACGCTTGAGATGCTCGACCTCGGCTTCGACCCGAGCACCAAGTTCTATGAAGCGCCGCTGCACATGAAGGCGCTGAACGGCGTTCTGCTGATCGACGATTTCGGCCGCCAGAAGGTCAGCCCGACCGAGCTGCTCAACCGGTGGATCGTGCCGATGGAGAGCCGCATCGACTACCTTAAGCTCAACTCCGGCATGAGTTTCTAGATCCCCTTCGATGGGCTGATGATCTTCTCGACCAACCTTGACCCTTCGGACCTGGTCGATCCCGCCTTTCTTCGCCGCATTCCCTACAAGATCGAGGTTGCTGGCCCGAGCGTCGAGGAATACCGACGGGTTTTCTTTTCCGCCGCGAAGCAGCGGGGCCTCGCGGTCGAAGGCGAGACGTTGGACCACATCGTGCGGCGGCTGCAGGGAGGCGGTCACGACCTGGCCTACTTCCAACCTCGGTTCCTGTGCGAGCAGGCGTTCCAACTCTGCGCCTGCTTCGCCCTCCCGCCCGTCATCACCCGGGAGGTCGCCGACGAAGGATTGGAGAACCTCTACGTCGACCTGATCGCACGGGAACCTCGGTGAGCGCCTGTGGCCTGAACCGGCGTTAGGCGACGCATCCCTTACACGCCTTCCCGCCCAGCTCAGCAAAACTCAAAGGCGACAACCCTGGCTTGCAGGCGAGAGACCCTGTTCCCCATGGGTGCGCTGTCAAGTTCAAACGGCTGCGTAATCTGCCGCCCGTGCCTGCGCCGCCCCCGGGAACGCCGTCCCGGGAAGCACCGGCAAATGGCAGGCAATGCCGTGCGTGCCGCTGATGGCCCGCAGCGCCGGGGCGTCGCTGTCGCACACCGCCATGCGGTGCGGGCAGCGGGCGCGGAACGGGCAGCCGCCGGGGCCGGCGCCGCCCGCCTCGCCCACGCCCGGCGCTTCGTGCGCGGCCGAGGCCAGCAGCGCCCGCGTGTAGGGATGATGGGGCGGCGCCAGCACTTCGGCGGCCTGTCCGGTCTCGACCAGCCTGCCGCGGTACATCACCGCGATCCGGTCCGACAGCTGGCCGACCACGGCCAGGTCATGCGAGATGAACAGGTAAGCCAGGCCGAACGCATCCCGCAGATCGGCGAGCAGATTGACCACCGCCGCCTGCACGGACACGTCGAGCGCGGAAACCGGCTCGTCGCACACGATGAAGCGCGGCTCGGTGGCGAGCGCGCGGGCGATGGCGACCCGCTGCCGCTCGCCGCCGCTGAGCTGGTGCGGGTAGCGCAGGCGGTAGGCTTCGGGCAGCCGCACCATGTCCAGGAGCACCGCCACGCGCCGGGCGCGGTCCCGGGGCGGGACCAAGCCGAACAGGGCCAGCGGACGCTCCAGCGCCTCGCCGATGGACAGCCGCGGGTTGAGCGAGGAGCCGACGTTCTGGAACACGATCTGCGCTTGCCGGCGGAACGGTGCCAGCGCGCGGTCCGGCCGCCGGGTGAGGTCCGCGCCGTCGAACTCCACGCTGCCCGCGGTCGGCCGCAGCAGGCGCAGCGCCAGGCGGCCCAGCGTCGATTTGCCGCAGCCGCTTTCCCCCACCAGGCCCAGCACCTCGCCCGGCGACACCGAAAGCGACACGCCGTCCACCGCCGCGACCTCGCCTGCGTCACGAACGAAACGCGGCCGTCCGTCCGCAAGCGCAAGCCGCCAGGCCGCCAGGCCGGAGCGCGCGGCGAAGCTGCGGCGCAGGTCGGTCAGGTTCAGCAGGGAGTCGCCGCGCTGGAACACCGGCTCGGGCGCGTCGTTCGGCGGCGGCGGCGGCCAGGTGCCCAGCGCCGCCGCTTTCCAGCAACGGACGGCATGGCCGTCAGGCAGCTTTTCCAGCATCTGCGGCCCGGCGGTGCAGCGCGCCTCGCTCCACGGGCAGCGCGGCGCGAACACGCAGCCGGCCTCCGGCCGCGCCGCGCCGGCCATCTGCCCGGGGATGGACGGCAGCCGCCCGCGCCGGGTGCCTGCCCGCAACGGCGGCAGGGAGGCGAGCAGGCCCTTGGCGTAGGGATGCGCCGGCCGGGCCAGCACGCGGGCGGCGTTGCCCATCTCCACCATCTGGCCCGCGTACATCACCGCCACCTCGTCGCAGACCCGGCGCACCACGCCCAGATTGTGGCTGATGAACAGCACGGCCACGTCCTGGCGCCGGCGCAGCGCGGCCAGCAGGTCCAGGATCTGCGCCTGCACCGTCACGTCCAGCGCCGTGGTGGGTTCGTCGAGGATCAGCAAGGACGGCTCGCAGGCCAACGCCGCCGCGATCAGCGCGCGCTGCTTCATGCCGCCGCTGAGCTGGTGCGGGAAGGCGCGCGCCGCCTCCGCCGGGCGGGCGATGCCCATGTCGGCCAGCAGCTCCACCGCCCGGCGTTGCGCGTCCGCCGGGCTGGCGCCGCGGTGCTGCACCAGCGGCTCGGCGATCTGGCGTCCGACGCGCAGCGCCGGGTTCAAGGCGGTGAACGGGTCTTGGAACACCGAGCCGATGCGGCTGCCCAGCAACGCCCGGCGCCGCTCCGGCGTCAGGCCGGCGAGGTCGCGCCCCTCGAACACGATGCGGCCCCCGATGGCGGCGCCCGGCCCCAGCAGGTCCAGGATCGCGCCGGCGATGCTGCTCTTGCCCGAACCGGACTCGCCCACGATCCCCAGCGCGCGGCCCGGCGCCAGGCTGAACGACACGTCGCGCACCGCCGTGACCAGCCCGTCGTCGCCGGCATAGCGCACCGAAAGGCCGCCGACCTCCAGCAAGCTCATCCACGCCCCCGGCGGCGCGGGTCCAGCACCGCGCGGAGGCCGTCGCCGAGCAGGCTGATGCCGATCACGGCAAGGCTCATGGCGAGGCCGGGGGCAAGCGAGATCCAGGGGGCGTCGTCCACGAAGGCGCGGCCGTTGCTGATCATCAGGCCCCAATCCGCCTCGGGCGGCTGCACGCCGAAGCCGAGGAAGCTCAGCACCGCGCCGAGCAGCACCGCGAACACCATGCGCAGGCTGGCCTCGACGATCAGCACCGGCCACACGTTCGGCAGCAGCTCGCGC
>CAXSEX010000525.1:0-3251 GCA_964236415.1 uncultured Acetobacteraceae bacterium
GCGCTGATGTCCGGCTGGACCGGGGTGGACCTGTCCGCCTACGCGCTCGACGAGCCGATCCGCCACGTGGAGAACGACGCCGGGCGCTCGGCCATGGAGAACATCACCCGCGCCGACCCGGCCCGCCGCTGGACGGTGCGCGACGTGGCCGAGCACGTCGCCATCGGCGGCATCGGCCCGGTGCTGGCCGGCACGCCGGCCACCGTCGCGGACGGCATGGAGGCGTGGATCGCCGCCACCGGCGCGGACGGGTTCAACCTGGTGTCCGTCGTCGCGCACGAGACGTTCGCCGACGTGGGGCGCCTGCTGGTGCCGGAGCTGCAGCGCCGCGGGCGCTTCAAGCGGCGCTACGCCCCGGGCACGCTGCGGCACAAGCTGTTCGGCGCCGGGCCGCGCCTGCGGGCGCCGCACCCCGCGGCGGCGTTCCGCTTCGACGCCGCGCCGGCCTCCGACGTGCCCGCACCACCTTGACCAAGGAGCGGCCGGCATGGGCCCTGCCGCGAACCCCAACGGAGTTGAACCCATGGCAAGCTGGACGGATGCCGCGCCCCGCGACGAGCTGGCCCGATGCCGGCTGCTGGAGGTCGAGGCCGGCGGCGTGGCCCTCCTGCTGCACGACATCGCGGGCACCGCCTATGCCACGGCGGCCGTGTGCCCGCACCACGCGGCCTGGCTGAGCCAGGGCGGGGTGGACGGCGACCGGGTGGACTGCCCCCGCCACCAAGGGCAGTTCCACGTCCCCACGGGCCGCAAGACCCGCGGCCCCGAGTGCCCGGACCTCCGGACCTACCCCGTGCGGGTGCGGGACGGCCGCGTGTGGGTCGATGTCGGGTGAGGCCCGTCCTTGCACGCGGCGGGGGCCGTCAGCATACTGACGGCTTCCACCGTCGGCAGGGAGGCCGGGATGACTTCAGGGCTGGACACCATCCTGCGCGGCGGCCGGGTCATCGACCCCGCGACCGGGCGCGACGGCGCGGCGGACGTGGGCATCCGGGACGGCCGCATCGCGGCGGTCGAGCCTGCCCTGCCGGATGGGGCGGCGCGCGAGGTGTTGGACGTGTCCGGCAAGGTGGTGTGCGCCGGGCTGATCGACACGCACGGCCATGTGTACCAGCACGTCACCGGCAAGTTCGGCCTGAACGCGGACATGGTGGGCGTAGACTCCGGCGTCACCACCGTGGTGGACCAGGGCGGGCCGAGCTGCATGACCATCCCCGGCTTCCGCGCCTTCATCGCCGAGCCGGCGCGAACGCGCGTGCTGTGCTTCCTCTCCGCCTACCTGGTCGGCGGGCTGGAGGGGCACCTGTACCCCGACCTGTACGGGCCGGGCCAGCTGAACGTGGAGCACACAATTCGGGCGGCGCGGGAGAACCCCGACCTGGTGCGCGGCATCAAGGCCCATGCCGAGATCGGCGGCGCGTCGCGCTGGGGGCTGGAGGTGATCAAGATCGGCAAGCGGATCGCCCACGGCGCCGGGCTGCCGCTGTATATCCACCTGGGCCAGCTTTGGCCGGCCAAGGACGGCATCACCATCGACCCGGACGAGGTGGTGCGCGCGCTGGTGCCGCTGATGGAGCCGGGCGACGTGCTGGCCCACCCCTTCACCCGCCACCCCGGCGGCTTCATCTCCGCCGCGACCGGGGAGGTCCACCCGGTGGTCTGGGCGGCGCTGGAGCGCGGGGTCACGGTGGATGTCGGCCACGGCTCCCACTTCTCCTTCGACATGGCGCGCAAGGTGCTGGCGGCGGGCATCGTGCCGCACACGCTGGGCGCCGACATGCACGGCTACAACGTGCGGGTGCCGGACGCGGGCAGGGACGAGGGGGCCGGCGGCGCGGCGCGGGCGGCCAACCCGTTCTTCGGCGTGGCGCCGTTCAACCTGACCAACGCCATGTCCAAGCTGCTGGCGCTCGGCATGACCCTGCCGCAGGTGCTCGCGACCGTGACGGGCAACCCGGCCCGCATGCTGCGCATGGAGGATGAGATCGGCAGCCTGCAAGTCGGGCGGGAAGCCGACATCACCGTGCTGGACCTGCTGGACGGGCGGTTCGAGCTGGCGGACAACAGCGGCGTCAAGGTGACGGCCGAACGGATGGTCGTCCCCGCCTTCGCGCTGCGCGCCGGGCGGCGCCACGACGCGCGCAGCCCGCTGGTGCCCCGCCCGATGGCGGCGGCGTAGCCTCCGCTACCCGAGCCGCCCCGCTATCCAAGTCGTAACGGCGCCCGGCCATGGGCGTTGCCGCCTTGCACCAGCCGCGCCAGCGCCTGCACGAAGGCGCCGCGGTCGGCGGGCGCCAGCGCCTCCACCGTGCGGGCATGGGCGCGGCGGGCGGGCGCGTCCATGCGGGCCAGCAAGGCGGCGCCGGCCTCCGTCATCTCCACCAGGCGCAGCCGGCGGTCCGCGGCGCTGGCCCGGCGCCGCACCAGCCCGCGCCCGTCCAGCCGGCCCACGACGTTGGCCAGGGTGGCGCGGTCCACGCCGACCTCCTCCCCCAGCCGCGCCTGGTCCAGCCCGGGATGCGCCTGCACGGCGGACATGATGCTGTACTGCACCGGGGTCACGTCGAAGGCCGCGCATTCCTCGATGAACAGCGCGACGTGGACCTGGTGCAGCCGCCGGATCAGGAAGCCGGGCCGCAAGGCCGTGGGCGGCCGGCGCAGAATCGGGCATGTTGTCGTCGGGCAGATCGTCGTCGGGCATGGCGGCTGCATACCAGCGGCGCGGGCGCCGGGCCATGGAGGGCGCATGCAGTTCTGGCAAGGCTTCGCGGACCCGGCGCCGGAGCCACCCGCCTGGACGGACCGCTACCCCGCCGCCATGCCGGACGGGCGCCGGCTGGTGCTGCCGCTGCGGGACCTGGGCGACGTGGCGGTGGCCGGGCTGATCGCCAACCAGGCGTCGTTCGCGGTGCTGGACCAGCTTGCGGCCTGGACCGCCGCCGCCGCGGCGCCGCTGCGGGCGGAGGTCGTGGTGGGCCTGCCGACCCTGGGGCACGCGCTGGGCGCGGCGGTGGCGCGCACGCTCGGCCATGCGAACTGGGTCGCGCCGTCCACCACGCGCAAGCGCTGGCATGACGACGCGCTGTCGGCGCCGCTCGGCTCCATCACCGCGCCCGCGGCCGGAGCCAACGCCGGGCGTCGCATGTGGCTGGACCCGCGGCTGCTGGACCGCCTGCATGGCCGGCGCGTGCTGCTGGTCGATGACGTGATCAGCACCGGCAGCTCGGCGCAGGCCGGGCTGGCGCTGCTGC
>CAXSEX010000526.1:0-3248 GCA_964236415.1 uncultured Acetobacteraceae bacterium
CGGCGCGTCGGCCACACGGTTTGTCCCACGACGATCACGCTGTCCACCAGCGACATCCGGCCGCCATACAGCGCGTTGGCCTCGATGGGGTCGATGGTCCGGCGCGGCAGCCAGCGGGCCAGCGCCCAGCCGGCCCCGCCCAGCACCAGCCCGCCGAGGCTCGGCACCAGCAGGGCGCGCAGGGTTTCGACGGACGGCATGGCGGACAGGAACTCGCCCGGCCCCAGGTTGTACAGCGCCCGGTGCATCGCCTGCGCGAAGGTCTCCATCGCGACCACGACCAGCCCGGCGCCCAAGCCCACGAAGGCCGACAGCACCACCAGCCAGATCTCGTCGGCCCGGACGAGGGCGCGGAGCGTTTGCGGGACGTGCGCCACCACGTCGGCGATGGGCCGCCGCTCCCGCCGGGCGCGCAGGCCCGCCGCGGCGTTCGGACCGGCAAAGCCTGTGCTGCTCGGGGGAGGGGACATCGCGGAGGGCCAAACGGGACAGAGATGCGGAAACCCGCCCAAGCCGGGCGAGCCTCATCCATTACTGCGACCGCCTTGCCAAAGCTTCAACCAGGCTGAACGGGAAAAACTCCCTCCTTTGTGTCGTTTCGACAATTACCCCGCATTTCGTTCCAGGGCTGTGTTTTCCAGGTCGTCATCCACAAAGGCTTGAACCAGCTCGGCCAGGCGTTCATGGGGCGTGAAGCCCAGGGCGGGGGCGCGGACCGGGGCAAAGGCCGCGGGCCAGCCGCCGACAATGGCGGCGACCGCCGGGTCGGGGCGGCGCTCCACCAGGGCGGAAGCGCCGGGCCGCACGCTGTCCAGGGCTTGCAGCATCTCGCCCACGGTCGCGCTCATGCCCGGCGGGTTCACGCCGCGGTCAAGGCCCATTGCGCCCGTGTCCATCGCCGCCGCGTGCAGCAGCCAATCGACGGCGCGCCGCGGGCTGCAAATCCAGACCGCGAAACCGTCCGGCACGGGCAGGGTGGCCGGCAAGCCCAGCAGCGGCTCGCGCAGGATGCTGCTCACGAAGCTGCTGGCGGCCTTGTTGGGCCGGCCCGGGCGCACAACCACCGTGGGCAGCCGGATCAGCACGGCGTCGAGCATGCCCCGGCGGCTGGCGTCGGCGAGGAACAGCTCCGCCGCCGCCTTCTGCGCGCCGTAGCTGTTGGCCGGCACCTGCCGCGCGTCGTCCCCGAGCACAGCGCCTTGCCCCCCGCTGAAGCTCGCGACCGAACTGGTGAACACCACGCGGGGCGGCAGGGCGAGCCGGCCGCAGGCGTCGATCACCGCGTCCGTGCCGCGCACGTTGACCCGGCGGCCCAGCGCGTAATCCGCCTCCGCCGCGGCGCTCACCACGGCGGCCAAGTGGAACACCACGGCGGTGCCGGGCGGGATCGCCGCCGCGGGCAGCTCGGCCAAGTCGCCCGCCAGGCTGTGCACCGGGAACCGGGCGCCTGCGGGCGGGGGCGGGGCGGCCAGGTCGAACAGCGTCAGGCTGCTGACCGGGCGTCCGCCCAACGCCCCCTCCGCCGCCAGCCGGACGGCCAGCTTGCGGCCCAGGAACCCGGCGCCGCCCAGGATCGTGATGTGCATGGCGTTCCCCTATTCTTGGCCAGCCGAGCACTAGCCGCCGCCCGCCGCCCGCGCAATTGTGCGGGCATGACCGACCCGTTGCCGTTCCGCTGCTTGCCGAACCCGCGCCGGGGCGCCCCGGGAATCGTGGTGCTGCCCCAGGGAGGGTTCCGGAGGGCGCGGGCGGACATCTCGGCCTGGCCGGGCTACGCGCCCACCCCGCTCCGCGCGCTGCCCGGGGTCGCGGAGGAGGCCGGGGTCGCGGCGCTCCATGTCAAGGACGAGTCCGACCGCTTCGGGCTGGGCAGCTTCAAGGCCCTGGGCGGTGCCTACGCCGTGGCCGGCGTGCTGTCCGCGGAGCTGGCCCGGCGCGGCGCGGCGCTGTCGGCCACGACCGCGGACCTGTCCGCCGGGCGCCATGCCGCGGACACGCGGGCCATCACCGTCGCCTGCGCCACTGACGGCAACCACGGCCGCAGCGTCGCCTGGGGGGCGCAGCGGTTCGGCGCGGCCTGCGTCATCTTCGTGCACGAGGGCGTGAGTGGAGGGCGCGTCGACGCCATCGCCCGCTATGGCGCCGCGATCCACGTCGTGCTCGGCACGTACGACGACGCGGTGCGCGCCGCGGCGGCCGAAGCCGAGCGGCAGGGCTGGTTCATCGTCTCCGATACGTCCTGGCCGGGCTACACCGAAACCCCGCGCGACATCATGCAGGGCTACCGCGTGATGGCGGAGGAGGCGCTGGACCAATGGCCCGGCCCGCCGCCCACCCACGTCTTCATCCAGGGCGGCGTGGGCGGCGTCGCCGCGGCGGTGTCCGTATCGGTGCGCACCCGCCTCGACCCGGCGCCGAGCCTGATCGTCGTGGAGCCGGAGCGCGCCGCCTGCCTGTTGGCCAGCGCGGCGGCTGGGGCACCCACGCCCGCGGCTGGCGACTTGAACACGGTCATGGCGGGCCTGGCCTGCGGCGAGCCAAGCCTGATCGCCTGGCAGGAACTCGACCGCGCCGCGGCGGCGTTCCTCGCCATCCCGGACGCGGCGGCAGTCCAGGCGATGCGGCGGCTGGCGCGGGAGGGCATCGTGTCCGGCGAGTCGGGGGCGGCGGGTCTCGCGGGCCTGCTGCTGGCGGCGGGCGACCCGGCGGCGCGCACGGCCCTGGCGCTCGGCCCCGACAGCCGCGTGCTGATTTTCAGCACGGAGGGCGCCACCGACCCGGCGCTGTACGCGCGCCTGGTCGGGACCGCCGCTTGACCCGCATTCCGGCCTCCGCGCTGCTTCAGTTGCTGGGCGCGGTGCTGCTGCTCGGGTCAAGCTGGCCGATCACCCGCTACGCGCTGCTGGGGGGCGCCGCGCCGTTCTGGTTCGCGCTGGGCCGGGCCGGCTTGTCGGCGACGATGGCGACGGTGGTGCTGGGAGCGTTGGGCCGGCTGCGCCGGCCGGCGCGGCGCGAACGCCGGGGCGTACCGCGCCGAAATGATCTCGCGCTTGCCGCTCTTATCAGCAGCGTGCCGCACCTCGAAGCCGGCGCTCGTCAGGTCGCGCCCCAGCGCCCCGGCGGCGCTCCAGGTGGCGAGCGTCGCCCCTGGTGCGGCGAGCCGTCCGAGCGCCTTGCAGATGCGGTCGTCCCACATGCGCGGATTTCGCGCCGGCGCGAAGCCGTCGAGGAAGAAGGCGTCGACTTCG
>CAXSEX010000527.1:0-3013 GCA_964236415.1 uncultured Acetobacteraceae bacterium
TCCGGCAGCGGCTGGACTTCTTTGCCAGCCGGCGGAAGCGCATCTGATGGGCGGGGCAACGGCCCAACCTTAGCAAGCCCCGCGAAACCTTTTCCAGGAAGCAGCAAGCGGGCGGGCACATGCTCCCATCATCGAGGTTGACCGGGTGTGCTCGGTCGAGGAGGCGGTGGCGTTCCGCGCCGCGGGCGCGGCTTTGATCGGCGTCGCGCTTGATCCTGATCCGCGCTTTGGGGACGACCGCTTTGTTTCGCCGGCCGTCGCCAAAGCTATCGAGGCGGCAATCGCCCCAGCGCGCCTTGGACCTTGGACCTGGCTTCGCGCACTTCTACTGCGGCGGCCAGCAAGACGAGTTCATGCCCGCGTTCCGCGCGACCGGGATCTCCGTCATAAAAGACGGCGCGATCCTGGATTCGACGCTCGGCCAGTTCATCGACCCGGACGACCCTGCGTCGTGGGTGCGGAAGTGGGTGGAGGACCCTGGCGAGGAAGAGGCGGGGCTCTATCACCTCAACGCCCTGACCGACTTGGCGGAGAACCCGCGGCTGATCCTGAACGGCGTCGCGCTGGACTGGCCCGACGAACTTACGCAGGTCGCCGACGTCGCGGCGTGCTGCCGGGACCTGCCGCTGCTGGCCGCCCTGCGGGCGTTGCGTGGGTGGCCCGGTGCGACGGGGCTGGGAACATGATCCAGGCGTTTCGTTGCAGCCGCTCGACAAGCCCGGCGGACTGATCAGGTGGCGGACACAGCGAGTCTTGGCGGCATAACCCCTGTGAGCACGGCCATCATCCGAGACACGTTCCACCTCCACCGACGCGGCCTGGTGCTCGTTCTCGATGAACTCGATGGCGCCGTGACGGGTCCGGGCGTGGTCAGGAGCGTACGCGGCGCATCCCGGTTTTCAGGCCCGGAGATCGCCGATTTCGTCGATCGGTCCCACGCTATCGCTGTCGTCGCGCTGGACCCGGACGCGGCGGACCATTTCGCCAAGGGTGACACGGTCAGCTTCGAACCCGAACCGAACGCGGCTTGAGCGGGACCAACATCCCTCAGCCAAACCCGGCGACGCGCATCCTGGCCGGCCTGCGCCATTCCGCGGGGGATGCCACATTTTTTCATGGGAGCACGCATGATCGACGCCTACGAGATCGGCATCCAGCTTGCCTTGCAGGACGGGGTAAGCGCCGGGTTGCGGGCCATCGCGGGGGAGCTGGCCACGCTGGACCGCGCGGCGGCGGCGGCGGCGGGCCGCTTGGAAGCGCTGACCGCCACCGCGCAGGGTGCGGCCCGGGCGGCGGCGGCGGGCGCGGCCCAGGTGCCCACGGCCGCGGAGCCGCCGCCCGCGGCGCCGGAGCCGCTCGCGCCGGGCACGCCGGCCGCGGCCCGGCCCACGCCCGCGCCCGCGCCGGACGCACCCATCGCGGCGCGGCCGGCGAATGCCGAGCCGTCCGCGCCCACGGTGCGGACGGTCGCCGCGCCGGAACGGGCTGCGCCGGAGCGCGCGGCGGCGGCGGGGCTGGGTCCGGACAGGCCGGCGGCCCCGGCTGCGGCGCCGATCCCCGTGGCGGCGCCCATGGCACCCCCGGCGGCGCCAGCCCTTGCCGCCCCAGCCGCAACCTCGGCGCAGGCGGCGGCGCCGCTTGTTCCGGTGGCCCCGGTCATTCAGCAGGCCGCATCCGACCGCCTGCCCGCCGCGCCCGCCATGGCGCCGCGCGCGCCGCAAGCCCCAGCCCCCGCCGCGCCAATGGCGACGAACGCGCCGCAGGCCGCAGCGTCGCCCGTTACGGCGGCAGCCCCGGTGGCCCTCCCGCCACCCGTCCCGCCCCGCGCCGCCCCGGCCGCGCCCACCGCACCCGCAGTGCCGATCCGCATGGCCGAGCGCGATTTCATCCGCGCGCCGGACGCCCCTGTGCCGCGGTTCCCGGCGATGCCGGCGCTTCCGCAAGCGCCTGCGGCGCCCGTCGCGACATCGCCGGGCGGGCGGGCGGCGGCGCCGGGGCGCGAACTGCTGCCGGGCCGCCCGGCGGCGCCCCCGTCCGAGGCGCAGAACAACGGACGCAGCGGAGGCGACGTGATGCTGGACGGACACCTGGTCGGCCATTGGCTGGCGGAGCGCATGGGGCGGGACGCGGCGCGGCCCTCCGCTGGGACCACGCAGTTCGACCCGCGCCAGGCGCCCGCCTGGATGCCCGCGGGGTCCTTGTGATGCCCCCGGTGCTGGGTCCCGTGGCGTTCAGCGGCTTCGAGGTGCCGGAACGGATCACGCTGGGCGGCAAGCAGCGCCTCGCGGTGCACACCTTGCCCGGCGGCGCGCGGATCGTCGATGCCATGGGGCCGGACGACGGGGAGCTGGCGTGGTCCGGCACGTTCTCGGGCGCCCCTGCCGCAGAACGGGTGCGGCAGCTGGACCGGCTGCGCCGGGCGGGCCTCGCCTTGCCGCTCGCCTGGGACGGGTGGCGCTTCACGGTGATCATCTCGGAGTTCGAGGCGGACAGCGCCAATCCCTGGTGGATGCCGTACCGCATCTCCTGCACCGTGCTGTCGGAGGGCGGCCTGGTTGTGGCCGAACTGCTGCCCGTGGCCGCGACGCTTGCGGAAGCGGCGGCGCTGGGCTGGGACCCCGGCGGCGGCGACCAAGTGGCGGCGGCCGAAGCCGCGCTGGCGGCGGCGGCGCCGGCCAACGTGGCGGGCGCGGCCGGGCTGCTGGCGCAACTCGCCGTGGGACGGGCCTTTGCCGCGAGCCTGGAGGACAAGCCATGAAAACCGTGACGGTGGCGGGCGGCGACCTGTTCCGGCTGGCGCTCGCGCGCCTCGGCGACGCGACGCAATGGAACCGGATCGCCCGGTTGAACGGGCTGTCGGACCCGGTGCTGCCGGGCCTCGTCACGTTGAAGCTGCCGCCGGTGGACGCGGCGGCGGGGGGTGGCATTGAGCGGACTTAGGCAGCCCCGCGCCCAGGTGCTGGCCGCAGGCCACGCGCTGCCGGGCGTGCTGGCGGTGGACGTGTTCAGCAAC
>CAXSEX010000527.1:3023-3246 GCA_964236415.1 uncultured Acetobacteraceae bacterium
GCCGGGGGTGATGAGCGCCGACGTTGCGTCGAACAACCACCTGGCGGCGGACCGCTTCCGGGTGCGGCTGGCGGCGGGCGGCGGGGATTGGTCCGGGCTGCACGCGCCGGGCCTGCGGCTCGACGTGCAGGCGGGCTGGGACGGTGCTTGGACGAGCCTCCTGGTCGGCACGGCGGACGCGCTGGCCTTTGACCCCGTGCGCGGCGTGCTGGACATCGAGGGC
>CAXSEX010000528.1:0-3241 GCA_964236415.1 uncultured Acetobacteraceae bacterium
TCAGCTTCCGCTACCTGCCCTTCCAATAAGGTGGGCGCGGCTGCTCAGGTGAGGTGCGGCAGGCCCAGGTACTCGCGGCTTTGCATCTCCTCCAGCCGGGACGCGGTGCGCTCGAAGGCGCGGGCGCCCTCCCCCCGCTGGTAAAGCTGGTCCGGCACCGCGGCGGCGCTGGCGACCAGCTTGACCCGGTGGTCGTACAGCGCGTCGATCAGCACGATGAAGCGCCGGGCCAGGTCGTAGTTGTCCGGCGACAGCCGGGGCACGCCGTCCAGCACCAGCGCCTGGTAGTGCGTCGCCAGCGCCAGGTAGTCCCCGGCGCCCAGCGGCTGCCCGCACAGCGCGTCGAAGTCGAACCGCGCGACCCCCTGCGCCGCGAGCGGCACCGGGAACACGCGGCCCATCACCATCAGCCGCTCCGGCCGCGCCCTGGCGCCGCCGGTCAGCTCGTGGAAGGCCTCATCCAGCGCGCGGTCGGCGCGGTCGTCTGCCGGCACATGCCAGGTCGGCATGCCGCGCAGCCGCTGCCGCCGCCAATCGCGGCTGCCCTCCATCACCAGCACGTCCAGGTGCTGCTTCAGCAGCGCGATGAACGGCAGCAGGGCATCGCGCCCGGGCTGCCCGGCGAACAGGTCGTCCGGCCGGGTGTTGCTGGTGGCGACCACGACCACGCCGCGGGCGAACAGCGCCTTGAACAGCCGGCCCAGGATGGTGGCGTCGGCGATGTCGTTCACCTGGAACTCGTCGAAGCACAGCAGGGACGCCTCGGCGGCGAATGCGTCCGCGAGCGGCGGGATCGGGTCGTCGGAATGCGGATCGGCCAGGCGGTGCGGGGCGCGGCGCCAGGCGTAGATGCGGCGGTGCGCTTCCTGCATGAACGCATGGAAGTGGATGCGCCGCTTGCGCGGCACGTCGGCCGCGTCGAAGAACAGGTCCATCAGCATGCTTTTGCCGCGGCCCACGTCGCCCACCAAGTAAAGGCCGTGCGGGAAATCCTCGGGCATGTCGTCCCGCCGGCGGAACATGCGGCCAAAGAAGCCCGGCCCGGCCGGCGGCTGCGCCTCGTAGCCGCGGAGCCGCGTCCAAAGCGCCTGCAGCCGCTCGGCGACCAGGGCCTGCGACGGATCAGTGGCCAGCCCGCCCGCGGCGAGCCGGGCGCGGTACGAGGCAAGCGGCCCGCCGGCGGCGGCATCGGGGGGCGGGGTCATGCGATGGCTCCGGGTTGAGCGCCGAGGCGGGCGCTGGGGCGTCGGTGCGGCATTAAAGCCACAGATCAAGAAATTGCGAGTTGGTAATCAATCTATGGATTAAGCGGCCCGTTTGTCCGAGAATTGCAACTCAAAGGAGAAATGGGCCATGCGGACGGTTTTGGCAGCACTCGTGATAGGCGTGGTCCTCGTCGGCTCCGCGTCGGCTGTCGAATACCGCACCCCGGCGGCAAAGCAACTCTTCACCTGTGCCGCGGAGGGCCGGATACGCGTGTCGGCGCAGTTGCCAGAGCCGTGTTGCGAGGGGCGGCTACGATGCGCGCAGTTCCTGGCGACCGGCGGCGTGCTCCGGGCGGCGCGCGATCCCCGCACCTGACGCGGGGCGGCACCGCGGTTGAACGGCGGGGCGGGTCCGCCTAGCTTCGCCCGATGAACGCACTTGATTATGCGGCGCTTGCCGCCGCTCCCATCGGCTCCGACCCGTTCACCCACGTCGTCGTCCCGCACTTCGTCCCGGCGCCTGTCCTGGGGCAGGTGGTGCAGGGACTGCCGGCCTTGTCCAAGGGCGGGTCGTTCCCGACCGAGGGTTTGCGCCTCGGTGACGCCGCCCGCGCCATGATCGACGAGTTGGAAGGCGACCGCTTCCGCACCGCGGTTGCCGAGAAGTTTGGCCTGGCGCTGGACGACGCGCCCGTCATGGTCACGCTGCGCGGCCAATCGCGCGAGAAGGACGGACGCATCCACTGCGACAGCACGGCCAAGCGGGTCACGGTGCTGCTGTATCTCAACCCCGACACGGAAGCCTGGGCCAAGCAGGAAGGCTGCCTGCGCCTGCTGCGCGGCCCCGAGGACATCGAGGGCTATGCCGTCGAGGTGCCCCCGGTCAACGGCACCTTGCTGGTATTTCCGAACGGCCCGACCACCTGGCACGGCCACAAGCAGTTCGTCGGACGCCGCTACGTCATCCAGTTGAACTGGATGACCACGGACGACAAGGCGCGATACGAGTTGCGGCGGCATAAGGTTTCGGCGTTCATGAAACGGCTGACCCGGGCGGCCTGACCCTATTCGCGCCGCAGGACGCGATCGTTGATGAAGCTGCTCAGCCCGCCCGCCACGAAGTCGCGCTTCAGCGCGGCTTCGTCGTACTCGGTGCGGACCCACTCCATGAACGGCAGGCGTCCCTCGGCCTCCGCGGCGTAGCGCAAGAAAAAGGCGTCAAGCACGCCGGTGCGTGCCCGGCGCCAATGGCCGAAGCGCCAGGACAGCTGCTTCAGCGCCTCCGCCGCCGTGCCGCCCTCGAACATGACGGCGAGGCCGGACGCCAGGCCCGCCCGGTCGGCGCCGGACTTGCAGTGCATCAACGCCGGGGTTTGCAGCGTCCGGTAGATGTCGGCGAAGCGCAGGATGCGGTCCCGATGCGGGGCGCCACGGCTTTCGAACGCCATATCCACGTGCACCAGGCCGAGCCGGGCCGCGGCGGCGCGCGACAAGGCATCCGACCCGCATTTCCGCTGCCCGCGCAGGTTGACCAGGGTGCGCAGGCCGAGCCGCCGGGCCGTTGCTGCCAAGTGGCCCGGCGTCGGATGGTTCGAGCGGTATAGCCGCCCAGGGATCACCTCAGCGAAGTTGGTCCAGACCGTGCGGAACACGGCGTGATCAACGAGCAGGCTGTCACGCCAGGCATCCGTTCGGCCGAGCCGCGTATCCAGCGACCCGTTGAACGCCAATTCAGGGAACCCCTGGAGCGGTCAGCCCTTGCGATCCACCAAAAGCTGCTTGATCTCCCCGATGGCCTTGGCAGGGTTGAGGCCCTTGGGGCAGGTCTTGGTGCAGTTCATGATCGTGTGGCAGCGGTAGAGCTTGTAAGGGTCCTCCAGCGCGTCCAAACGGTCGCCGGTGTATTCGTCCCGGCTGTCGGCGATCCAGCGATACGCCTGCAGCAGCACGGCCGGGCCGAGATAGCGGTCGCCGTTCCACCAGTAGCTAGGGCAGGAGGTGGTGCAGCAGAAGCACAGGATGCACTCCCACATGCC
>CAXSEX010000529.1:0-3214 GCA_964236415.1 uncultured Acetobacteraceae bacterium
GAACTTACCGAGGCTTCCGCGTAGCAGCTCGTCCAGCCGCGGCCCTGTCAGCTCCAGCCGTCGTGCCGCTGTTGCCCGAGTCATGCCCCAGCTCGCAACCGTCTGCTGGATGGCGATCAATAGGTCTGAGCGCAGCCGCATGGACATCGCTTCGGCCGGGCTATCCGCTAACGCATCCCACACGCAGGCGAATGTCTGGACGGCAAGGTCATCTGTCATGCTCCTGTCCTCTCTTGCTCGCCTGATTCCATCATGTGCGCTGGATCAGACCAACCTGTTTGGCACGAATGCGGGCGAGGAACCGTTCCCGCACGGTTCGGAACAGGCGCGGCGGCAGGAAGCCATAAGCAATGCTTTCCGGCCCTCGCTCTGGCACAGGGCGCAATCGGGACCGGGCCAGATGAAATCGTTGCCTTCGTCCAGCACAATCCAGGAACGCTCGCCATCCAGTCCAAGACGCGCTTTGGTCTGCTGCGTCAACTCGATGCCCTCGTCTGGCCAGGGGAATCGAGTGAACGCTTAAGCGGCCTGCTGGATGACGGCTTCGAGATAGTCGTTGTTCCATCCGGCCCGCTTTCTGCGGTTTTTCAAGCTGGTGGTCGGTTTCGCTTGTTTGAGCAGATTGAGCGCCATGTGTTTGACGACGGCCATGTTCGCTGGCCCATGCCCTGTGCGCAGGCGTGCGAGGTCGTCGTGGAACACCACGTCGAGCATCCAGTGAAGCCGGTTCTCAATGCCCCAATGGCTGCGCACCACGCGGGCGAACGTCTCGGCATCGAGCTTAGTCGAGGAAAGGTGATAGCGCCGTTCCTGCTCGATCTTGCCGTCCCGTTCGGTCCGGCTTTCGACCATGCCGACCATGGCAAGGCCAGGAAATGCTGGCTCGCCGGGGTAGCGGCGGTCCGAGAACAGCCAGTCCACGTCGTGGCAGACGGCGTGCCTGCGGGTTTCGATCCGGCCGTGCCCGCCGTCGATGGTCTGGTGCACGCCGATGGTCAGCGACCGCGGCGGGGCTGCGAACAGGGCTTCGACCTCGGTGAAGGTGACGGGCCGGTTTTGCTTCAGCGCCAGAACGTAGTCGCCGCCGCCATCGAGGATGGTTTGGGCGATCTGCGTTTGCGTGCCCATGGCATCGATGGTGACAATGGCGCCAGCCAGTTCCAAGCGTCGCAGCAGCAGCGGAATGGCGATGATCTCGTTGGATTTCTCGGACACCGCTTCTTGCCCCAGCACAAGCTGCTGTCCCGTGGCCCAGGCCGAAACCGTGTGCAGCGGGCCGCGGCCCTTGGACCGGGCGTGGCTGCGTCGCGAAGTCTTGCCGTCGATCGCGATGGCATCCGGCCCGGGCAGGCGAAGCCGCTCGACCCAGTTGGTGAAGCATGTCTTGAACAGCTCCGGGTCAACGGCTGCGACCACCTCGCATAGCGTGTCGTGGCTGGGAATGCCGTGCGCGAACGGCAGGAACCGGCGCAGGAACGCCAGGTGCTCATCGCCCCACAGCGTGAGCTCGACGAAATCGTCGGCCCCCGCAACCGTGCCGCACAGGAGCAAAAGCAGCAACTCCGGCAGGGGATACAGAACCTTGGCTGTCTGGCGCGGGTCGCGCAACGCTGCAAATTGCGTCAGGAACGGAACAGCAGCCGCTTGGGCCATAGGATGCCTCCATCACGAGGCCTCCTATGAATCCTACTTCACCCCGCGCCGGAATCCCCCGCGCCGCTATTCACTCGATTGCCCTGAGAAGTTCCTCGATTCTGACTAGCACGACAGTTGCATTTTTGTTTTCAGGTGTGATTGCCTTGCAGCGGCTTGATGAGTTCGTCTGAATACGGACCAGGCAAGGATGCGATCGATTGGAATGCGGCGTTGTGCCAGCTTCATGGTGAGGCGGCGGACTTCCTGGACCGACCAGCGGATGAGCTTTGCAGCGTCGCGGCATGTTTTTTTTCGGCGTCACGGCATTGGCGTGGTATCGAACTGCGGTCATGACGGCGTAGGCTAGCATGACAAGGGAAACGTGCCGGTGCCAGCCATGCCAGGAGCGGCTTTCATTGTGGTCGAGGCCGAGCTCGTTCTTGGTGGTCTCAAAGCCTTCCTCGACCCGCCAGCGTGCTCCTTCGACCTGGACCAGCATCTCGGCAGACGTTCCTTCAGGACACCAGGTGGTGAAGTAGGCAAGTTCGCCGTCGACAAGGCTGCGTCGGATCAGCAGGCCACGGGTCCAAACGCCCGGAACCGGCACGTCGCATGCGGCGGCGTCGAGATCGGCCAACGGACAGTAGGCCCAGTCGTGGAGCCGTTCTCCCTTCGTGCCCTGACCGGCCGACAGGGGTGTCCAGCTTTCGGCTGGCAGGGCTGCGGCGATCTCCCTCGCCTCGCCGGCGATAAATCGGTCAGGGTGCCACGATCCGAACCAATGGTTGGCGTTGACCCCCAGCACGTAACCCTTGCTGCCACGCCGAAGTGCGGTCTCGAGCTCGCTCACGCCATACACGCTGTCAGCGGCGACCCAGGCGAACGGCACGCCAGCGGCGATCGATCTCGTGATCATCGCCGTGGCCAGCCTTGGTTTGGCGGCAAACTCCACCGCTTGCGGGACATGGGCTGCTGCCAGCCGGGCCGGGTCGGACGTCCAGGCCTTCGGCAGGTAAAGAGCACGGTCGATGAAGGCGTGTCCCTTGACGGACACATAGGAGGCGAACACGCCGATCTGGCAGTTGGTGATCTTGCCGGCAGACCCGGTGTATTGCCGCCCAACGCCGCATGAAGCCCGGCCCTGCTTGAGGAACCCGGTCTCGTCAACGACCAGGACAGCGTCAGCATCACCAAGATGCTCGACCACGTGTTCACGCACGATGTCGCGCAGGGCGTCGGCGTCCCAGCGGCCCCGGCCCAACAGGGCCTGCTGCCGCCAGGGCCCGGCGTCGCCTGCGGCCTCGGCCCGCATCCAGCCCGTCTTGCGAGGCTCATTGCCAAGCAGCGCATCCAGGAACTGTCCAGCCGAGCGCGCCACACGCTCCTGCGTGAACAAGGGGCGGATGCGCTGCTTGGCGTCCCGCAGCGACGACGCCCACAGTACCAGCGTATCCTCGATCGACGCGCCGCCAGTCATCAGATCCTGAATCATGGTTGCCCATTGATTCAGAACCATCTCTAAAATGCAACTGTCGTGCTAGACTGAGGGAGAGCGCCTTCGTGGCGCTAACCCATCTTA
>CAXSEX010000530.1:0-3200 GCA_964236415.1 uncultured Acetobacteraceae bacterium
CCAGTTCTCACGAATCAGGCCAGGGTTGATGGTGCCTTTGGCGACGCTGTTGAACGGGCCGTAATCGGCTTTGCGGTCGATGCGCCACAGCTTGGCGTCACCCAGGTCGGCCAGCCGCGGGCTGAACTGATATCCCAACAGCCAGAACAGGCCGAACACGGCATCGGAATAGGCTGCGGTGTCGGTCATGACTTCCATCGGCTCCAGCTCGGTTTCCTGCTCGAGCAGGAGGGCAAGCAGCACCAGGCTGTCGCGCAGCGTGCCGGGCACCACGATGGCGTTGAGGCCGCTGAACTGGTTGGACATCAGGTTGTACCAGGTCACGCCACGGGACTGGCCGAAGTATTTCGGGTTGGGTCCGGCATGGATGGCGCTTGCGGGTGCTGTGAAGCGCATGCCGTCCGCCGAAGCGACGTCGCCCGCCCCCCAGAGCCTGGCGAGCGGCAATGCGGCGTGGGCGGACACGATGCGCGCGCTGGCCGCCGCGATGGTGTCGGGGCGGATGAAGTTCTGGGTGATCCAGGCCAGGCGCTCGCGCCGCAAGGCCGGAACTTCCTGCCGGCTGACCGGCTCGATGCCGATGTTGCAGGCCTCGGCGACCAGGGCGGCGCACAGGCTGGTCTCGAACTGCTCGACCTGGGCGTGCCGTTCGCTCAGGTGCGTGAAGGCCTGGGCGAAGCCGGTGCGCCGCATGACCTCCAGGAAGAGGTCGGGCATGGCGGCCTTCGGCATCCTGCCCTGGATGGCCGGGCGCAGGGCGCGCAGGGTTTCGGGGTCCTCCAGCCGGTCGAGCGGTGTGACGACAAGGCGCGTCCTGCCCTGCACGGTCTCGAAGCGCAGGTCGGGGTTGCTCGCCGCCCGCTCGGCCACGGTGCGGTAGGCGCCGTCGAGCAGCTTTGCCAGCCCGGCGATTTCGATGTCGGCGTCGAGCGAGCGGTTCAGCGCGCGGCACACCACGAGCTTGGATTCCTGCCAGGTCGTCCCGTCCAGCAAGCCGCGCCGTGGATCGCCATACCGCGTGCCGGGGTTGGCAAAGATGTCGCGGCGCTTGACGGCGGCGCGCCAGGCATCGATCACCGCAAACACATAGGCCTTGGGATCGGCCACGCGGCCTTGCGCATCCAGCGCATGCGTCCGCCAGGCTTTCGGGACCGCCGCCGTGGGCGCGTCGCGCATCTTCGCATTGGACCAGTCGGCAACGCCGGCGAGATAGTCCATCGCCTCCTGCACCGCCTTTCCGCCAGGTCCGGCATCCATCTGCAGCCGGGTGGCGATGTTGAAGAACAGGCGGCGTGCCCGGCGCCATCGGGTACGCAGCTCGGCATACGGCTTGGCGTCGTGCGGCCTGGCAATTGCGTCGACCTCAGTCATGGCGGCGACAAGATCGGCACGCGGAAGCCGCTCGAACAGCGCGGTACGCCACTGGTCCAAGGGCAGATCATCCTCCGTGACGACCAGCTTGGCCATGTCGCGCAGCAGGATCGCGGCATCGTCGAGGTCGCGCAGGCTTCTCAGCCGGACTTTCTTCTCGGCGCCCTCGGCATCCTTGACCAGGTCAGTGAGCAGCGCTTCGGCCAGTTCGGCCGCGTCATCCTGGGCCGCCGTCTCCAGCGTGTGGAACAGGGCGGCCACGGTCGCTGTCCGGCGCGGCTCCTGCAAGGCGGCGATCGCGGACGGTTTGCCCACGCGGGCGACCCGCGCCAGCCGCTCCAGGCTCGCTGCCGGCACGCCTTTGGGCGGCGAAGGGCGCAGGTCGAAGGCACGGATTGCTTCGAGCCTGTCGAGGTGCAGAAGAAGTTCGCCGGAAGAGCGCTGCGTCGGCACGGTCCGCAGCCCGTCCAGGGCGGCGAGGCTGGACGCGCTGGTCTCGTCGAACAAGGCCGCGATCCGAGTGCGCTGCTTCTCGTCGAGCGCTGCCACCAGACGGTTCCAAAGGCGCTTCTGTGCCCGGTCCCTGATGCGGCCGACGAAGCGTTCAAGGACGCTGACGCCTGGCAGCAGCACCTTGTTCACGACCAGCCAGGACGTGGCGCGCTCGATCAGCGGGCCGGGATGGTCGTCACCGCTCCAGCACAAGGCATACAGCCATCGGGTCAGGCGGAACCGGGCTGGTCCGTTGTCGGCAAACTCGGTGAAGCCGTAGCGCTCGCGGATCAGGGCGAGGTGGCGAAGGCGCTGCCCGCCGTGGTCGAAATAACCCTTGAACCCGGCCTGTGGCGGCAGCCCCAACTGGCCGATCAGGAAAGCCGTGACCGGCTGAGGGATATCGCAGTCGGCGCCGGGAAAGGCCCCCAGGAACCGTGCCGATCCCAGCATGAGGCCAAAGCCCAAGCGGTTGTGGTCACCACGCAGCTCATCGACGACTTCCCGATCGCCGCTGTCCAGGTGGAAATACCGCGACAGTTCGTTTGGCGATGGTGCGGCGGCGAACCGGGCGTAGTGCCGCCGCTGCTCGTCGGACAGGTGGCGGATGGGCATGTCGTGCGGAACTTAGGACTTTTGCGCAGAGGGAGAGGGATACCGGAATCAAAGGGTTTTTTCTTCGCAAAAGAACTATGCGGAAGTCGCGACTTTAGCAATAGGTTTTGCGAAGCGCCGGGGAGCGTCCCATGAGGCTCGGCTACGCCCGGGTCTCGACGGACGAGCAAACCCTTACCGGCCAGTGCCAGCGCCTGTCCACCGCCGGGTGCGAGAAGCTGTTCGAGGAGAAGATCTCCGGCGCCGCGCGCAATCGTCCCAAGCTCGAAAAGCTGATCGACCAGCTGCGCAGAGGCGATGTCCTGGTTGTGACCCGCCTCGACAGGCTGGCCCGGTCGACGTCCGAACTCCTGCGAATGGCCGAACGTATCACGGAAAAGAATGCAGCATTACAGTCGCTTGACGAGCCCTGGGCCGACACGACAAGCCCGTCCGGCCGGATGATCATGACGGTTTTCGCCGGCATCGCGGAGTTTGAGCGCAGCCTCATCCTCAGCCGGACACAGGAGGGCAGGCTGGCTGCTCAGGCACGGGGCGTCGCTTTTGGCAGGCCAAAGAAAATGCTGCCCGACCAGCAGGAGATCGCCAGGGAACTCGTCCGAGACGGGAAATCCATCAGCGCCGTCGCCAGGACGTTCAACGTCCACCCAGCCACGATCTATCGCGTCCTGGAGCGATAACCGCCTTATGCTGCTTTTCTGTTCCGCTCAGCCGCACAGGCC
>CAXSEX010000531.1:0-3197 GCA_964236415.1 uncultured Acetobacteraceae bacterium
ACAGGATACGCTTTTGCATAAAGGTCTGGCAGGTATTGCCGCATTCCAGGCTCATCCTCGATAAGAGATTGAGCTTCTTCTTGCTGCTCATCAATGGTGAGCAACCAGCTTGGCGTTATCTTTTCGGGCTGCACGGCCACCTTGAGCAGATGCTGCAGCAATACAGTCATTACACTGCGGAACTCGCGTTTCTTGTTGCGCGCCATCTCTGTCAGGAACTCAACCAGCGAAACCCGGTCGATCTCGTCCAGTCGCCCGTCACGCAGCAGGTCGGCCTGTTCCAGCAGCCACCCAAACTCGTCCTGGTCATAGAGCGCCCGCGCCGGGCTGCTCGGCGCCTGCGTCCATTCCATAACGTCCTTCGATCCCGCGTTCGACATAACTGCCACCCTAACACGTCCTCACGGAAGCCAAGCACCAAGAAGCCCCCTCACCCGGGCGCACGATCCCAGGCCCGGGCCACGGCAACCAACGCCGCATCCGCGCCCTGGGCGCCGATGATGCTGAGGCCAACCGGCAGCCCGTCCACGGCCGCGCCCGGCAGGCTCACCTGCGGGTGCCCGGCCAGCCCGCCCTGCGCGCACAGGCAGCCGATGCGCGCCCGCAGCGGGTCCAGCACCGGCAAGGGCAGCCCGGTCTCCAGCGCCGGGAACGGCGTGGTCGGCAGGCAAAGCACCGTGCCCGGCGGCAGCAGGTAAGCCATGCGCCCGCGCGCCTCCTGCCGCATCAGCGATGCCCACTCGATCTCCGCCGCCGGGATCGCCGCCGCGGCGACCAGCCCGCGCGCCACGCTGAACGCGAAGCGCGGGTTGTGCGCCTCGACCCAGGGCCGGAAGGTCTGCCACGCCTCGGCCGGCTGCAACGTCCGCTGCGCCCGCGCCCACACCGACAGGCCCGGCGGCGCCATGATCTCGTCCCGCGCCGGGCCGATCAGCCGTTCGAGCCGCGCCACCATTGGTGCCAGCGCCGCGGCCACCGCCGGGTCTGCGAAGCCGAAGGCGTCGGTGGCGCGCAGCAGCCGGGTCGGCAGGGCATCCGTGATCGCCTCCCCCAGCATGACGGCGGACACGCGGGCAAAGGTTTCGCCGTCCCGCGCGAACCAGCCCGTGGTGTCGGAGGTCGGCGCCTGCGCCGCCATGCCGGCGACCGGCACGCACCCATGGGTGGGCCGGATGCCGAACAGGCCGCAGAAGCTTGCCGGCACCCGCACGGACCCGCCGGTGTCCGTGCCCAGCGCCGTGTCGCACAGCCCGGCCGCCACCGCGGACGCCGAGCCGGAGGAGGACCCGCCCGGCACCCGGCCCGGCGCCGCCGGGTTCGCCGGGGTGCCGTCGAATGCGTTCTCCCCCAGGATGCCGAGCGAGACCTCGTCCGTCACCGTCTTGCCCACCAGCGCCGCGCCCGCGTCCAGCAGGGTCTGCACCGCCCAGGCATGGCGCTTGGGCACCGGGCCACGCGGCCAGTCCGGGTTGCCGCCCCCGGTGGGGTGCCCCGCCACGTCGAACAGGTCCTTGGCCGCAAACGTCAGCCCGGCCAGCGGACCGGATGCCGCACCCGGGATGTGCAGCCGCGGGCCGGGAAGGAAGGCGGAGGTCTGGTCCATGGCGCAGGGTGCCGGCCCGGGCGCCGCGGCGCAAGGACGCCCGCTCCGGCAAGACGATTCCCGGCGTCCTCACGGCGATGTTGGGCGACTCTGCGCTGCGCTGCGCCTACTTGATATGTGATGATCACGACCCTCACCAGCCAGGCCGGCCCCTCCAAGCAGGGGTGGCTGGCCGCGTTCCTGAAGTTCGGCGGGCTGTCCGGCATGGGCTGGCTGCTGGACTTCGCCCTGCTGCTGTCCATGGTGGGCGTCCTCGGCGTGCCGCCCTTCGTCGCCAACATCATCAGTTCCAGCATTGCGGCGCTCACGGTGTTCCTGGTGTCGCGCCGCCTCATCTTCGACCGCAGCGAGGGCGCGCTGGGCACGCGGGTCGCGGTCTACCTGCTTTACACGCTGTGCCTGATCACCGCCGCGGCCTGGGTGATGACCCTGATCATCCAGGTTCTGGCCGGGCTGGCGCAGGCCAACGGTTATGCCCCCTCGCCCGCCGTCCTGACCGCCGCCGCAAAAGTCCTGATCACGCCGCCGCAGCTTTTGCTGAATTTCCTGATGTCGCGCCATATGAGCGAGCGCGCGATGACGCCGAGGACGTGACCATGCCCGAGACGACCACGCCCGAGAAGCTTTTGGTGTTCATCCCCTGCTACAACTGCGCGGCACAGGTCGGCCGCGTGCTGGCGCAGCTCAAAGGCCCCCTCGCCCGGCGCTTCGCGGAGGTCCTGGTGCTGGACAACGGCAGCAAGGACGGCACAATTGAGGCGGCGGTCGCGGCGGCGCCGGAGGCCGAGGTGCCCCGGGTGACGGTCGCGCGCAACCGCGCCAATTACAACCTCGGCGGCTCCCACAAAGCCGCCTTCGCCTATGCCGAGCGGGAAGGCTTCACCCATGTCGTCGTCCTGCACGGCGACGACCAGGGCAGCATCGCCGACCTTTCCCCAGTGCTGGACGGCGGCCAGCACCTGCGGCACGACGCCTGCCTCGGCGCGCGGTTCGCCAAGGGGTCGTCGCTGCTCGGGTACTCGAAGTTCCGCGTCTTCGGCAACCGCGTGTTCAACCTGCTGTTCACCCTGGGCACCCGCCGCCGGGTGCTGGACCTCGGCTCGGGGCTGAACGTGTTCGCGGCGAGCGTGTTCGCCGACCGCAACGTGCTGCGCTACGCCGACGACCTGCGCTTCAACAACTTCCTGCTGCTGGGCCTGTTCGACGCCGGGCGCTCGGTCCTGTTCTTCCCGATCAGCTGGCGCGAAGACGACCAGGTGTCGAACGTCAAGATGACGTCGCAGGCGCTCAAGACGCTCGCCATCCTGCGCGACTACTGCCTGCGCCCCGCGCGCTTCCGCGAGACGGACCATCGCGCGGTGCCGCATGAGCGGTACGAGTTCGACGTGCTCCACCCCGCCGCGCACGACCCGGCGCAGGCGTCCGAAGCGATGGCGCGCTGAGCGCGCCGGCCCAAGCCGGGCGCCTGCAAGCGCAAGCGTCGCCAACCCGCTGACCCGCCAGCGCCGGAATGCGCGCCCGGCTGCGCCCCGCTCCCCGATCTCAGGCATGCACCCATTCCGTCCGCGCCCGCGTTGACGCTCCCGCTCACAGC
>CAXSEX010000532.1:0-3186 GCA_964236415.1 uncultured Acetobacteraceae bacterium
GGGCGCGGTCGCGGCGGTGCGCAGCGTTTGGGCGCGCTGGCCGGCCTCCCTGTCCATCATCAGCAGGCGCTCGTCGCGCTCGGTGCGCAGGAACAGCACGGGCTGCCGGCCGGCCGGGCTGGTGAAGGCGGCGATCATGGCGTGCTTCCATTCGATGGCCTTCGCCCCTTCCAGCCAGCCCTCGGGGCGTCCGTCGGCGGTGCGCCCGACCTCGATCCGCGCGGCGTCGCCGGGCGGCCTCGCATAGACGTAGTAGACCGTGAAGCCCGGCACCGGATGCGCGCCCTGCCCGTCCGGCCGCGGCGACAGCGTGGCGCCGGGGCGGGCGATCACGCGCTGATACAGCGACTGCTTGCCCTCGATCAGCAGCGGCGTGCGCGGGGCGGCCTGCGCGAAGGCCAGACCCGGCAACAGGGTCAGCATGGCCGCCAGCAACCGGAGCGTCATGGCCAGAAGTCCTTCAGGCTGAGGTTGGCGCCGAGGTCGCCGGCCTGCACCCGGGTTTGCAGGTTCTGCCGCAGGGCTTCCCGCGCCGCCGCCACGTCCGCGCCGCCGCGGGCGGCATCGCGGTAGTAGCGCGCGGCCTGGCGCGCATCGGGCTGCGGGATCGGGCCGCCCGGGCGGAACTGCACAGGATCGTAAAGACGCGCCAGCGCCGCAGCCGCGCCCGAGTCGGAACGGTCGGCGGCGGCTTCCAGCAGCAGCAGGCCGTCGTCGCGGCGGTCCCCGCGCAGGCGGCGCTCACCCTCGGCAGCGATGGCGGCCGGGTTGGGCGCCTGCGCCAGCACGTCCGGCACGGATAGGCCATCGAGGCCCGCCGGCACCGGGGCGGCGGCGGGCGGCGGGGTGGGTGGCGCGACGGAGGCCGCGTCCGCCGGCGCCGGGGCGCGGTTCACCCACCAATAAGCGCCGCCGCCCGCCAGCAGCCCGACAACGCCGGCCACGAGGAGCACCGCCTTGGACACGCCCGGCGCAGCAGGCACCGGGGGCAGCACAGGAGGCGGCGCGTCGTCCGCAGCAGGCCCGATGGAGACTGTTCTCCGCACCGCGGGCGGCGGCTCAGGCGCGGGCGCTGGCGCGGGCGGCACGGGTTCGGGGGGCCGCGCCGCCTCCGCAGCGGCCACGGGCGCCACCACCCGCTGGCCGCCGCCGGCGTGCAGCGGCACGATGTCCGGCCAGAACACCCCCACCTGCGCCAGCCCGGCCCCGGGCACCGACACCTCGTAAACCCCGGCCTCCAGATGCCGGCACACGCCCCAGCCGACGTGCAGCAGCAGGTCCGGCCCACGCGCCTCCGCCCGGTCCGGCACGAGCAGCGCGTCGCTGCTTTGCCACCCGCCCGGCCCCAGCTTGTCATCCCCCCAGCCCGCGTCGCGCTGCACACGGAAGCCCGGCGCGCCCGCCGCCCCGGCCGCGCCCAGCACTTGGATCAGCGCGTGCCCGGCCGGGTGCGCCGGGTCCGGCTTGACTTGGATGCTCACGCCGCTTCCAGCCGGCGCAGCAGGGTGCCGAGCGCGTCGTTGGCCGCGATGTCGAGGCCGGACGCGGAGGGGTCCTGCACGTTGTCCTCGAACAGCCGGGCCACCGCGACGATCCAATCGATGTGGAACTGGTAGTCGTACGGGGCCGGGGCGTCCCCCAGCACCGGCTGGCCCTGGACCGGCGGGCGGGGCGCGAACACCGGCCGCTCGCTGCCGCCGGGCCGGGGGCGCCGGTCGAGCGGCACCCGGTCGAAGTCCAGCATGTGGACGAAACCGTTGATGCCCCCCTCCACCAGCATGATCGGCTTCTGCGCAGCACCAGGGTTGCGGTGCTGAAAGCTCGCGCGCGTCCGCAGGTCCCCCGCGATGCGGTCGCGCAGCAGGAGGCGGCGAGCGGCGGTCATGACCCCGTTCACCAAGGTGGCCGCCTGCTCCCGCGGCAGGTGGAACGCGGCCGGGGTCGCGGGATCGTCGGCCAGCGCCAGCAGCTGCCGGTTCCATTCGGCGAGCGCCAGGTCGGCGAAGCGGTCGAAGCGGTCGCGCACCTGCGCCGCCGCGGGCACCGCCGGCGCGTCGTCCAGCCACCCGCCGAGCGCGCTCAGGTAATCGGCAAGGAGCGCGTCGGTGCCGATGTTCACCGGCGCGTCGTCCGCCTTCGATTGCAGCTCCCAGTACACCGAGCTGACCAGGTCCTGCGTCACCTGCATCTCCCGCAGCAGCGGGCCGAACATCTGGGCCTGCGCGCAGGCCATCAAGGCGCGGACCACGCCGCGGGCGTCCCGCTTCGCCCGGGCCAGCTCCGCCGCCAAGTCCCCGGTGTGGAAGAACGGGCGCAGCCGGTGGGCCATGTCGGCGGCCAGCTCCTCGACACGGCCCGCGACCTGCTCCGCCTTGGTGGCGGGGTCGCACACCGGGCGCAGCGCCTCCGTCAGGTGGCCGATGCCGCCGTCGCCGGGGGAGAGCGCGGCCTCCCACGCCCGGGCCGGGTCGGCGAAGTGCGCCTGGATCAGCGGGTTGCCGAGGTAGGCGGCCCGACGCTTTGCCACTGCCGCCGCGGCCCGGGGCGACACCCCGGCCTCCGCGCCCTCCGCGTCGTAGTCCATCACCGCCGCGAAGCCGATGGAGGTGCTGCGCAGCCAGAACGTGTTGCTGAACGGCCGCCCCGGCGCCCATTCGCGCGGCCAGCCATGCGCCTTGCCGAAGAAGTCCAGCAGCGACGCCTGCAGCCGCGCCGTCCATCGCTGGCCGCTCGCCACGTCCTCCCCGGCCCTGTCCTCGAACTCGCCGTCGAACTTGGTCAGCACGAGGAACAGGCTGTTGCGCTGCCGGGCGCGCGCCGCGGGCGTCGGGCCGACCGTCTGGCCGATCCAGTTGTCGATCATGTTGGGCAGCGTCTGCACGTCCTGGTTGGACGGGCCGACGCAGAGCAGCATGGCCGCGATCTCCTGCTCCGCGTTGTAGCGTTGGAACAGGTAGGCGACCTTGCCGCGCAGGAACACCCGGCCCAGCCGGCCCGGCTGCGCCAGGAAGCTCTCGGCGTCGGTGATCTCTTCCCGGGTCCGCGCGCCGGGGAAGTCCAGCAAGTCGGTGTGCGCGAAGAACTCCCAGGGGCGGTCCGCGAGCGGCACGGTGATCTCCGCGATCAGCGCCGCCGCGACCGAGCGGTCCACGGTCGCCGACACCCCGGACGCGGTTGCCACGCGCA
>CAXSEX010000533.1:0-2176 GCA_964236415.1 uncultured Acetobacteraceae bacterium
GCCGCCGTGGAGTCTTTCATGCCGTGCCTCGCTGCTTCCCCACGGAGATGGCGAGGAACCCGGCCAGCGCCAGGGCAAGCCCGAGGTTCATCGCCGCCATCGAGACCGGCAGGCCCGGCAGCAGAAAGGCCGGCTCGTCGCAGGGCTTGCTCACGGTCGCCGGCATGCGGGCCAGGCGCTCGGCGATGCTGCCGCCGCCCAACGTCGGCGCCGCGCATTCCGGCAGCGGGCTGGGCCACCAATGCTGCTCCACGCCGACATGCACCGCCGCGAGCGCCGCCCCGGACAGCGCCGCAAGCGCCGCAGCGGTCAACGCCCAGCGTGCCGCCCGGCGCGGCAGCGCCAGCGCCACAAGGCCGAGCGCAATCGCCACGCGGTAGGGCCAGCGTTCCCATAGGCACAGCGCGCAGGGCACGAGGCCCAGCCAGCGCTCGGACGCCAGCGCGCCGCCGAGCGCCGCGGCCGACGCCAGGATCGTGGCCCAGGCGGCGCCGCGGGCATCGGACAAGAACGTGCGGGATGGGACCATCGCCGCGATATGGCGCACATGCCCCCTTGGAGCAATCTCGCGCGCGCCGTACCGTGCCGCCTTCCGCAAGGGGAGAACAGCGATGCGCAAGCTTCTGGGCCGGGCCAATTCCAGCAACGTCATGAAGGCTGTCTGGCTGCTGGAGGAGTTGGGCCTGCCGTATGAGCGCACGGACGTGGGCGGCCCGTTCGGCGGCACCGACACGCCGAAGTACCGCGCCCTGAACCCGAACGGCGTGGTCCCCACGCTGGTCGAGGACGATTTCGTGCTGTGGGAAAGCAACGCCGTGATCCGCTATCTGTGCGCGGCGAACGCGCCGGGCCACGCGATGTGGCCGGACGACCTGCGGGCGCGCGCCAGCATCGACCGTTGGATGGACTGGCAGCAAACGACAATGAACCGGCCGCAATCCACGGTGTTCCAGGGCCTGGTCCGCATCGCGCCGGAGCGGCGCGACCATGCCGCCATCGCCGCCGCTGCGGCCGAGGTTGGGCGGTGCTGGACCCTGCTCGACGGCATCCTGTCAAAAGTGCCCTTTGTCGCCGGCCCGGTGTTCACGCTGGCGGACATCGCGCTCGGCGTGCACGCGCACCGCTGGTTCTCGTTCGACCTGGCCCGCCCGCCGCAGCCGCATCTGCGGGGGTGGTATGACAGGCTGCTGACGCGGCCGGCTTATCAGAAGCACGTCGCGCAGCCAATGAGTTGAGGGCGCGTTCAAACGGGTGTTTTACCCGGTCGGACGCGCGCTCAGGCGCTCAGCAACGCGGTCGCGGACCCCATGGGGTCGCCCCCCGTCGAGTTGCCCCCCTTCGAGTTGCCCAGAGACGATGCGGCGTAGACCTTGAGCGCCCCGGCGAGTTGATCGAACAGGCTGCCGGACGGCTTCGCCGAGGCGCCGTCCGGGGCAGCGCCGCTGGCCGCCGTGCCGAGCGTCGCGTCCGTGCCGTCCGTTGCGGAGGGCGCGGCGGACGGCTTGCCGTGCCCATGGTGGTGGCCGCCATGGCCGCCCACCTTGGACAAGTCGCCGAACAGCGTTTTCAGGTCGGACTGCACGCCCGACGACGTGCCTGCCGCCGAGGCGCCGCTGGCGTTGGCGGAAGTTGCCGCGGCGGGGCTGGACGCCGTGCCGGCGCTGCTCGCATCGGTCGAGCCAGCCGTGCTTGAGGCGTTGCCGGCCTGCAGGTCGATGAACAGCGCCTTGAGGTCGGTGATCACCTTTGCCGACGCGCTGCTGATGCCGCCGGCGCCGGCAGCGCCCGCAGCCACTCCGTCCGGCGGGGCGCCCGGTGGAGCATCCTTGGGCGGAAGCGCAGCCGCGCCGCTGGCGGCGTTGCCGCTGCCGGCCTGCTTCGCCCGGCTCTCCTTCAGGGCTTGCCAGGCTTGGGAGGTGTCGCCTCCGATTGAACCGATGGACATGCAGCTTCTCCTGCGCGGGATTGCGCAGCAAACGGCTTTGCAAAACCCGTTCCACCCTCAGCACGAGAAAAACAGGCTGCAGCCGGGCCAGGCAGTCGGCACAACATGCCGGGCGGCAAGATGAGCCGGCCTGTTGTCATGTTGGGACCGAACGCAACCCGCTCCCGCTGCCCTGATGCCGGCGAGCCTCGATCATGCGGTCGCGTTCGCCAAGGAGCGGAAGGCCTTTGG
>CAXSEX010000533.1:2186-3182 GCA_964236415.1 uncultured Acetobacteraceae bacterium
CGCCTTCCAGCGTGTGCAGCACGGAGTCGTGGATCTTGCCCACCCGGTGCAGCCGCAGCACCTCCTCGCGCCCGGCCGCCACCGCCGTCAGCACCGCCGCGAAGTGCGCCTGCTTCTCGCCGGTCAGCGTATCAGCCGCCTCGCTGAACCGGGCGGTGGCGCGGGCACGGTAGCCGTACTGCTCCACGAGGCGCGGGTGCCGGTGGGTGCCGTCCTCGCCCAGGGAATGTCGCTCCACCGCGACGAACTGCGCCCGGGCCATGTGCGCCCGGGCCTCGGCCTCCGGCAGCGTGCCGCTTTGCGGCAGCCTGAACTCGCCGAGGCGGAACGCGCGGACCAGCGGGGCCAGGGTCGCGCCCTGCACCAGCACCGTCATCAGGATCACCAGGAACGTCGTCGCCAGGATGAAGTCGCGGCCGGGGAACCGGTCGGGCAGCGACAGCGCCGCCGCCAGGCTCACCACGCCCCGCATGCCGGCCCAGCTCATGATGAACGGCACCGCGGGCGGCGGGTAAGGGTCCCGCCGCCGCAGCGAAGGCAGCAGCAGGCGCGGCAGGTAGGTGGCCGGGAACATCCAAACGAACCGGCTCAGCACCGTAGCCCCCACGATGGCGCTGGCCGCGGGCAGCAGCGCCAGGACCGGCCCCGAGCCTCCGCCCAGCCGCGTCAGCACGCCGCGGAGCGACAGGCCGATCAGGATGAACACGAGCGATTCCAGCACGAACTCGACGACGCCCCACACGGCCCGCGCCTGCGTCCGGGTGGCGGCGCTCAGGGTGGCGTGCTGCCGCCAGCCCACCACCAGCCCGCACGCCACGGTGGACAGCACGCCCGAGACATGGATCGCCTCGCCGCCGATGTAGGATGCCCAGGCCGCGAGCAGGCTGCCGATGATCTCAAGCCGCGGCTCCCGCAGCCGCGCGATCAGGGCTGTCGCCGCCACGCCGAACGCCAGGCCCGCCGCCACGCCGCCGGCTGCAAGCGCCACGAACGACA
>CAXSEX010000534.1:0-3178 GCA_964236415.1 uncultured Acetobacteraceae bacterium
CGCTGGTGTTCAAGATCCAGGCGAACATGGACCCCAACCACCGCGACCGCATCGCTTTCGCCCGGGTATGCTCCGGCCGGCTGGTGCGGGGTATGCGGCTCAAGCAGGTGCGGACGGGCAAGCAGATCCCGCTGCACGCGCCGCAGTTCTTCTTCGCCCGGGACCGGCAGATCGCGGACGAGGCGTTCGCTGGCGACGTGGTGGGCATCCCAAACCACGGCACGCTGCGCATCGGCGACACGTTGACCGAGGACGAGGAGCTGAACTTTGTCGGCGTGCCGTATTTCGCGCCGGAGATCCTGCGCCGGGTCCGCCTGGACGACGCGATGAAGGCGAAGAAGCTGCGCCAAGCGTTGCAGGAATTGGCGGAGGAGGGCGTGGTGCAGCTCTTCCGCCCGCAGGACGGCAGCCAGCCCATCGTCGGCGTGGTCGGCACCTTGCAGCTTGACGTATTGGTGGCGCGGCTCGGCAGCGAGTACGGCGTGGTCATCGGCTTCGAGCCGGTGCCCTATGCCCTCGCGCGCTGGGTCACGGGAGACAAGGCGCTGGTAGCCCGGTTCGTCGCGGAGCAGCGGACCAGCATGGCGGACGACGTGGACGGCGACCCGGTGTACCTGGCAAGCTCCGCTTTCATGATGCGGCGCACCGCCGAGATGCATGAAGGGCTGACCTTCCGCGACATCAAGGACGTCCGCCCCGAGGCCGTGGCGGCCTAAGATGGACCGGGTTGACCGCAAGCTGCTGGCGTTGCTGCAGCAGGACAGCACCCAATCCATCGCGCAGCTGGCGGACCAGGTCGGGCTATCGCAAACGCCATGCTGGAAGCGCATCCAGCGGCTGGAGGCGGACGGCGTCATCGAGCGCCGGGTGGCGCTGCTGTCGCCGGAGAAGCTGGGCCTGGGCCTGACGGTGTTCGTGTCGATTGAGGCCGGCGACCATTCGCCGGACTGGCTGGCCCGGTTCGCCGAAGCCGTGTCGCGCTTTCCGGAGGTGGTCGAGGTGCACCGGATGGCCGGCGACATCGACTACATGCTGCGGGTCATCACCCGGGACATCGCGGCCTTTGATGGGTTCTACAAACGTCTGATCGCCGCGGTGCCGCTCAAGAACGTCAGTTCGCGGTTCAGCATGGAGCGGGTGAAGTCCACGACGGCGCTGCCGTTGGAAATGGCTGGATAAGGCGGGCGACCGGACTGCGAAACCGTCCGGTCGCCCACGCATCATGCGGCTGCCTGGTGCGGCACGCCCTTCTCAGTCAGCATGGTTTCCAGCTCACCCGACTGATACATCTCGGTGATGATGTCGCAGCCGCCGACAAACTCGCCCTTCACGTAAAGCTGGGGCACGGTCGGCCAGCTTGAGAACTGCTTGACGCCCTCCCGCAGTTCCGGGTCTTCCAGCACGTTGGCGGTCTGGAACGGCACCCCCATGTGCGTCAGGATCTGCACGACGCGGGCCGAGAACCCGCATTGCGGGAACATGGCGTTGCCCTTCATGTAGAGCATGACGGGGTTGGCGGCGATCTCGCCCTGGATGCGCTCGTGGACGGGGCTGGTCATGGCGTTGTCTCCTGTTGCGGCGGTGAGGTTTGCAGGGCGAGGGCGTGCAGCGCGCCGCCCATGCGGCCCTGCAATGCGGCATAGACCATCTGATGCTGCTGGACGCGGGACCGTCCGCGGAAGGCTTCGCTGACCACGAGCGCGGCGTAATGGTCGCCGTCGCCGGCCAGGTCCTGGATCGTGACCTCGGCATCGGGCAGGGCGTCCCGGATCAACGCCTCGATCTCGCTGGCCACCATCGCCATCGGCTAACTCCCCATCCAGGCCGGAAAGAAGCGCTCATGCGCCGCCCGCAGCTCCACCAGCGATATGGCGACGCCGCCGGGCAGTGTCAAATGCGTGCCGCCGGACCGGCCGAGCCGCTTGGCCGGCACCCCGGCGCTTTCGGCCGCGGCCATCACGCCGTCCGCATCGGCCACGGCCAGCACGTAGCGTGCTTGCTCTTCCCCAAACCAGAAGCCATGCGGCGCCACCCCGGCGGGCGCGTCCAAGAGCGTCACCCCCACATCCCCGCCCAGCGCCATTTCCGCGACGGCAATCAGCAGACCGCCATCGGACACGTCATGGCAGGCACTCACCTGGCCGGCGAGGATCAGCCCGCGCACGAAATCACCGTTGCGGCGCTCGGCGGCGAGATCGACCGGCGGCGGCGGCCCGTCCTCCCGCCCAGCAATTTCCCGCAGCCACAGCGACTGCCCCAGCCACCCGGACGCCGCCCCCACCAGCAGTAGGTCCAGCCCCGGACGCAGCGCCAGGCCGACGCATTGGCCCGCATCCTCCAGCACGCCGAGGCCGCCGATGGCCGGCGTGGGCAGGATGCCGCAGCCGTCGGTTTCGTTGTACAGGCTGACGTTGCCGCTCACGACGGGGAAGTCGAGCGCCCGGCAGGCCGCTGCCATGCCGCGGATGCTGGCGGCGAACTGGCCCATGATCTCGGGCTTCTCGGGGTTGCCGAAGTTCATGTTGTCGGTGATCGCGAGCGGGCGGGCGCCCACCGCGGACAGGTTGCGCCAGGCCTCCGCCACCGCCTGCATCCCGCCGGCTTCCGGGTCGGCCACGCAGTAGCGCGGCGTGCAGTCGGTGGTCAGCGCCAGGGCGCGGCGCGATCCCTCGATCCGCACCACGGCCGCGTCGGCGCCGCCGGGCCGCTGCACGGTCTGGCCGCCGATGGTGCTGTCATACTGGTTCCACACCCAGGCGCGGGAGCACAGGTCGGGACAGCCGATCAGCGCCAGCAGCGCGGGCGCCAGCCCGGCGGGGTCGGCCACCTCGCCCAAGGCAGGCAGTTTCGGCGTTTCCGCCGTGGGCCGGTGATACAGCGGCGCCTGCTCGGCCAGCGGATCGAGCGCGATATCCGCTTCGGTGACACCCCGGTGCCGCACCACGATGCGCCCGGTGTCGGTCAGGCGGCCGATGACGGCGAAGTCCAGCTCCCACTTCTCGAAGATCGCCCGCGCCACGTCCTGCCGGTCCGGGCGCAGCACCATCAGCATGCGTTCCTGGCTTTCCGACAGCATCATCTCGTAGGCCGTCATTCCGGCCTCCCGCTGCGGCACCTGGTCGAGGTCCAGCTCGATGCCGACCCCGCCCTTGCCGGCCATCTCCACGCTGCTGCTGGT
>CAXSEX010000535.1:0-3171 GCA_964236415.1 uncultured Acetobacteraceae bacterium
CGGCTGCGCACGTCGTAGGTGCCGGCGAATGTCGCCGCGCGGCCAATAGGCCAAGTCACCGGCGCGGTGTCCAGGGCCAAGGTGCTGGCAACCTCGTCCACGATCTCGAACGGGTCGCGTGCCTCGCGGTCCATCTTATTGATGAAGGTCACGATGGGGATGTCACGCAGGCGGCATATCTCGAACAGCTTGCGGGTCCGCGCCTCGATCCCCTTGGCCGCGTCGATCACCATGACCGCGGAGTCCACGGCGGTCAGCGTGCGGTAGGTGTCCTCGCTGAAATCCTCATGCCCCGGCGTGTCCAGCAGGTTGAACACGCAGCCGGAGTACTCGAATGTCATCACCGAGGTCACGACGGAGATGCCGCGGTCCCGCTCGATCCCCATCCAGTCCGACCGGGTGCGGCGCCGCTCTCCCTTGGCCCGCACGTTGCCGGCCAACTGGATGGCGCCGCCGGCGCGCAGCAGCCGCTCGGTCAGCGTCGTCTTGCCGGCGTCGGGATGCGAGATGATCGCGAAGGTGCGGCGGCGGGCGATCTCTTGGGTGGGTGTCATCACGGCCCTCAAATACAAAACGCCGGGCAGGACCCGGCGCATGCACGGCTGATATGGGGTCGGACTAGCGCGAGTAAAACTCGACGACCAGGTTCGGCTCCATCGTGACGGGATACGGCACGTCGGTCAGCTTCGGCGCCCGGCCGAACCGGCCCTTCATGGCGCGGTGGTCCACTTCCAGGTAGTCCGGCACGTCCCGCTCGCCGCTCTGCGCCGCGTCCAGCACGACGGCAAGCTGCTTCGACTTCTCGCGCACCTCGATCTCGTCGCCGTCGCGCACCAGGAACGACGGGATGTTCACCTTCTTGCCGTTCACCATGACGTGGCCGTGGTTGACGAACTGCCGCGAGGCGAAGGGCGTGATGGCGAACTTGAGGCGATACACGACGGCGTCCAGCCGGCGTTCCAGCAGTTCGACCAGGTTCTCGCTGGTGTCACCCTTGCGGCGCACGGCCTCATCATAGTACTTGCGGAACCGCTTCTCGCCGATATTGCCGTAGTAGCCCTTCAGCTTCTGCTTCGCCATAAGCTGAATGCCGAAGTCGGTCGGCTTCTGCTTGCGGCGCTGACCATGCTGCCCCGGCCCGTACTCGCGCTTGTTGATCGGCGACTTGGCCCGACCCCACAGGTTGACTCCCAGGCGACGGTTGATCTTGTACTTGCTTTCGGCGCGCTTGGTCATGCGCGGAACTCCATCTTCTGTGCAACGCTTCTGCGCCGCTTGTTGCACCGGTAGGCCGCACAGAAATGCAGCGGGCGCACGCCCCAAGGGCGCGTCCACGTTCCCGGCAGTGCGCGCGTGGTAAGGCCGCCGTGCCCCGTTGTCAAACCAGCGCAACGCCCGCATGTGTGCCCCTATGATCACACGCGGCGACATCCTGTGGCTCGGCATCGCGTCCGGCGTGACCGGCGGCATCATCGGCGGCTCGATGCTGGGGATCGGCATGGACCTGGTGGCGAACGGGCAGCCGTTCGGCCTGGTTCCGATCATCATCGGCGGCCCGTCGTCTGCGATCATCGGCTGGCTGCTGTCCCGCCGCCTCGCGAAGCGGCTCACAAATCCGGATTAGGCCCGTCCGGCTCCAGCCGGCCGCGGTGCCGCCGGCCCAGCGCCAGCATGCTGATGACGCCGTGCAGGGTGCGCAATTCCTGCTCCGTCACCTCGCCGCGCTGGAACAGGTGATGCAGGTTGCGCACCATGCCGGGCCGCTTCGGCGCGTTGCGCAGGAAGCCGCTCGCGTCCAGTTCGTCGATCAGGTGGGCGAGTAGGTTCTCGATCTGGCCCTTCGGCGCGACCGCCGTTTCGTTGGTCATCAGGCGCTGGCCCGGCGTCACGTCGGCCGCGGTCCACCATTCATAGGCCATGACCATGACCGCCTGCGCCAGGTTCAGGCTGTCGAACGCCGGGTTGAGGGGGTAGCGCACCAGGGTGTCGGCCTGCGCCATGTCGTCGTTGTCCAACCCGGCGCGCTCCGGCCCGAACAGGATGCCGCAGTGCAAACCGCGTCCTTCGGCCTCACGCAACGCCCCGGCCGCGGCACGGGCCGTCATCACCGGCTTGATGACGTGGCGTGGACGCGGGCAGGTGGCAAAGACACGGTGCAGGTCGGCCACCGCATCCGCCACCGTGCCGTGCAGCGTCGATTGGTCCAGGATGCGGTCGGCGCCCGACGCGGTGCGCCAGGCACGCTCCTGCGGCCAGCCGTCGCGCGGGGCCACCAGCCGGAGATGGAACAAGCCGCCGTTCGCCATCGCCCGGGCGCAGGCGCCGATGTTGTCGGCAAGCTGCGGGCGCACCAGGACGACAACCGGGCTGTTCTCGCCAATCGGCGCAAGGTCGGCGCCGCCGTCCCGCCCAGTCATGCGGGCTGAGTCATGCCGGCTGCGTCGCGACCCGGCGCCAGTCGGTGGTCCCGTCCGGGCGGTCCTCGAACGCCACGCCCCGCGCCAGCCACTCGGCCCGGATCGCGTCGGCCCGGGCGAAATCCCGGGCGCGGCGGGCGGCGATGCGGTCGGCGATGGCCGCCTCGATGGCGGTCGCGTCGTCGCCGCCCTGGAACCACGCCGCCGGGTCGGCCTGCAGCAGCCCCAGCAGCGTGCCCCCGGCCCGCAGCCCCGCCGCCGCGGCGCGGTCGCCGGCCATGGCGTCGTCGGCCAGCGCGTGCAGGGCCGACAAGGCGAGCGGCGTGTTCAGGTCGTCGCACAGGGCATCCAGCACCGAGTCGGGCACCGGCCCCTCCCCCACCGGCGCTCGGGCCAAGGCGCGGTAGAACCGGTCCAACTCGCCCCGCGCCTCGACCAGGCCCGGGCCGCTGAACTCCAGCGTTCCCCGATATTGCGATTTCAGCAGCATCAGCCGCACCGCCTCCGCCGGCGCGCGGCCCAGCACGTCGCGGATGGTGAGGAAGTTGCCGAGCGACTTCGACATCTTCTCCCCATTGAGGTTCAGCATGCCGTTGTGCAGCCAAACCCGGGCGAAGCCGCTGCCCGGCAGGGCGCACAGGCTTTGCGCACGCTCGTTCTCATGGTGCGGGAACAGCAGGTCGCCGCCGCCGCCGTGGATGTCAAAGGTTTCGCCCAGGTACTGCCAAGCCATTGCGCTGCACTCGATGTGCCC
>CAXSEX010000536.1:0-3169 GCA_964236415.1 uncultured Acetobacteraceae bacterium
GAGCTGACGCTGACCTTGCCTGACGGCGCCAGCGCCGGGCCGATCACTTGGCCGACGCCGCGCCGCATGGCGGAGGGTCCGCTGATGACTTACGGCTACACGGGGGAGGTGCTGCTGCCGCTCACCGTCACGCCCGGTGCCCTCACGCCAGGAACGGGGCCGCTGCGGATCGAGGCGGCGGCCAACTGGCTGGTGTGCGAGCGCATCTGCGTGCCGGAGGAGGGCCGTTTCACCCTGGACCTGCCGCCCGGCGCCCCGGCCCCGTCCATCGAAGCGCCGCTGTTCGCCGCCGCCGCTGCCAGCGTCCCGCGCCCGTCGCCGTTCGAGGCGCGGATCGCCCCGGACGGCACGTTGTCGCTTACCGGCACCGGGCTGTCGCCGGCGACGGTGCGCGATGCCTGGTTCTTTCCGGCTGCGGCGGACGCCATCGAACCCGCGGCGCCCCAGGCGCTCGCTGTGGGAGAGGGAAGGGTCGCCCTGGCGCTGAAAACGGCGCCTGGGTTCAACGCCCGGGCGCTGGGCGGCGTCGTCGTGCTGCAGGACGCCGGCGGGCAGGAAAGCGCGCTCCAAGTGGACGCCGCGCCTGGGCCGGCGCCGCCGCCGGGCACGCCGTTGCTGCAAACGCTGCTGCTGGCCGCGCTTGGCGGGTTGATCCTGAACCTGATGCCCTGCGTGTTCCCGGTGCTGGCGATGAAAGCCATGGGCATCGCCCGCATGTCCGGCGCGGAGCGCGGGGCGGTGCGGGCGCATGCCCTGTCTTACACAGGGGGAGTCCTGGTGGCGTTCGGCGCGCTGGGCGCGTTGCTGGCCGGCGCGCGGGCGGCGGGGGGCGCCGTGGGGTGGGGGTTCCAGTTCCAGTCGCCGGCGTTCGTGGCGGCGCTGGCCTGGGTGCTGTTCGGCGTCGGGCTGAACCTTTCGGGCGTGTTCGGCGTGGGTGCGCGGCTGGCCGGGGCCGGCCAGGGGCTGGCGGCGCAAGGCGGCCATGCTGGCAGCTTCTTCACGGGGCTGCTGGCGGTCCTGGTCGCGACGCCCTGCACCGCGCCGTTCATGGGAGCGGCCGTCGCCGCGGCGCTGGCCGCGCGCCCGGCGGTCACGCTTGCGGTGTTCCTGGCGATGGGGCTGGGCCTCGCTGCGCCCTATGTCGCGCTTGCGGCGCTGCCCGGCACCGCCCGCCTTTTGCCGCGGCCCGGACCCTGGATGGACGTGCTGCGGGGCGCGCTGGCCTTTCCGATGTATGGCGCCGCGGCCTGGCTGGTCTGGGTCATCAGCTTGCAGGCCGGGTCCGACGGCGTGCTGGCGACGGCAGCCGGCTTGGTGCTGGTGGCGCTCGCCGGGTGGTCGCTCGGCCTGGCGCAGGCGGCGGGCCGGCGCGGGCGGCGGCTCGGCGGCGGCGTGGCGTTGGCGGCCGTGCTCGGTGCCGTCGCCATCCTGGCGGGCATCGGCATGGCACCCGCGGCGCCTGCGCAAGCCGCGGCCGAGGGCGCGGAGCGGTTCTCTGCCGCACGGCTCGCGGCGCTGCGCGAGGAAGGCCGCCCGGTGTTCGTGAACATGACCGCCGCCTGGTGCGTGACCTGCCTGGTGAACGAGCGTGTGGCCCTGTCGCCGGCCCCGGTCCGCCGCGCCTTCGCCGACCACCATGTGGCCTATCTCAAGGGCGACTGGACCCGGGGGGACCCGGAGATCACTGCGTTCCTACGCGGGCACGCCCGGGATGGCGTGCCGCTGTATGTGCTTTACCCGCCGGGTCCGGCCGCCCCTTCGGTGCTGCCGCAGATCCTGACGGAGGGCGCGATGCTGGACCAGCTCGGCAAGCTCGGGGGCTGACGCGGACTCTCTTTTCGGCGTCGCCTTAAAATTGCCACGCGCGGCGCCCAAGTTAGGAGTTGTTGGGGCGCCAAGCCCCGTCACGAACTTCAGGTGTCATCATGACCCGCACCGGTCGCATCCTTACGGCGCTTCCCATCCTCGCCACCATGGCGCTCGCCCCCACCGTGGCGAATGCCCAGTACTATCACCGGGGCTATGGCGGCTACGGCTATGGTTACGGCAACCGTGGCTTCGGCGTCGGCCCGTTTGTTGGCGGGGCCGTGCTGGGGCTGGGCTTGGGCGCCGTGATCGCAGGCGCGCCGCGCTACTATGCGCCGCCGCCGGTGGTTTACGCGCCGCCCCCCGTGTACTACCCGGCTCCAGTCTATGCCGCGCCGGCGTATCCCGCGCCGGGCTACTACGCGCCAGGCTACTACCCCCGCTGACGCAAACGGCCGGATCGTCTGATCCGGCCGCCTCTTCTTCTCAAGCGATGCGTACCCTCACGCTGCCAACGCCGTCCACAACGCCTTCCAGGAGGTCGCCGCGTTCCACCGCCGCGACCCCTTCCGGCGTACCTGTGAAGATCAGGTCTCCGGCCTCAAGCCGGACTAGCTTCGACAGGTAGGCGATCGTTTCTGGGATGCTCCAGATCAGCTTCCCGACATTGCTGGACTGCCTGACTACGCCGTTCACCCGCAGCTCGATGCGGCCCGGCGTCACCCCCTCCGCAGGCACCATGTCGCCGATGGGTACTGAATGGTCGAAGCCCTTCGCCATGTCCCAGGGACGGCGAGCCTTCTTCGCGGCGTCTTGCACGTCGCGCCGGGTCATGTCGAGGCCGGCTGCATAGCCCCAAACGTGGCGCATCGCCTCGGCCTCCCCAATGTCCGCACCGCCGGATTTCAGCGCCACGACGAGTTCCATCTCATGGTGCAGGTCCGCGGTCATGGAGGGGTATGGCATGTCCGCGCCGCCCGTCAGCAGGGCATCGGCGGGTTTGGTGAAGAAGAACGGCGGCTCGCGGTCCGGGTCGTGGCCCATCTCCCGCGCATGCTCCGCGTAGTTGCGGCCCACGCAGTAGATGCGGCGCACCGGGAAGCTGCCGCCGCCCGCGACGGGCACGGCGGCCTGGACGGGCGGGGGGATGACGTGATCGGGCATGGTTGGCATCCTGGCATTGCGACGGCACAGCCTACCCGCCCGGGCCGGCGTTAAAAAGGGTCGCCAGCCCCGCACGCATCCAGTATCGCCAGGACCAATCAAGGGAACGTCGCATGGTCGTCACTGACTCGAAATCATTCTATATCTAGACGGCGTTGACATTCATTGTATCCAGATGAGTGCGCTGATGAGGGATAGC
>CAXSEX010000537.1:0-3145 GCA_964236415.1 uncultured Acetobacteraceae bacterium
AGCAGAAGCGCAGGGCCGTCTCGTCCCACTCCGGCGCCTGCAACTGCCCGCGCTTGCCCGGGGGCGCCCCGCGCAGGACGAACATGCTTTCAAAGCTGGTGCGGAACGCGAGTGACACCGGCAGCACCACCGCCTCGTCGGAGAAGTTGCGGATGGCGATGGTGTCGATGAAGCAGGGGCCGTCATCGAGCAGCAGCAGGGTCCGCCGCAGGCTCAGCTTGTGATCGGGGATGACGGCGCCGTTAGACGCCGAAAGCTGGGTGTTGGTCAACTCGACCTGCGCCGCCATGCCTTCCGAGTCGGACGCCATCAGCAGCATCGGCTGGGTGGCGTTCAGCCGCAGCCTGTAGGTGTCGAGGTAGCACGTGTCGCGGAAGAACAGGCCGAACCCCGGGAACTCGGGAGAAATGTTCCCGTCCTGGCCCGTGAGCAGCACCAGGTCGTTGGCTTTGAGCAGCATCGGGCGGCGGATGTCGATGGAGAGCGGACGGTCCGCCATGGCTGTGGACTCCGTGGGCTTCGAACGCGGCGCCTCAGCCGGCGCCGAGCGAGCGGCTTTCGGCGATGAAGTGGAAGAAGCGGCCGTTGAACGGCTTCAGCACCTCAAGCGTGGCCGCGTGCGCCGTCGTCTTGATGTCGGACGCAAGCGAGGCGTGGATGGCGTCGAGGTCGGGGAAGTCCATCTCCAGCACCATCACGGTGGGGATGGCCCCGGGGTCGGCCTGCTGCGTGCGCAGCACGCGGACGTCGAGCACGTGCGGGAAGCGTTTCCAGATCGGCTCCAGCCGCGCCCGCACGTCGGCGAAGAATGCGTCCTCGCCGCCTGCCTCGACCGTTCCTTCGAAGACCGCCACTCGCGTCAGCATGGTTCCGCTCCTTTGTCGATGGCGCCGGGCGCCCGTGCGGCCCGGCCAGGTTCCGTCGTGCGGCCGGGCCTCAGCCGCTGCGTTGCAGGACCGGCCCGCACAGGCGGAGCGCGGTGTTCACCAAGGCGAGGTGGCTCAGGGCTTGCGGGAAGTTGCCGGCGAGGTGGCGGCCGGGGACGTTGTACTCCTCCGCCAGCAGCCCGAGGTCGTTGGCCACCGCGAGCACGCGCTCGAACTGCTCGCGCGCCTCGTCGTGCCGGCCTTGCAGCGACAGGCAGTCGGCCATCCAGCAGGAGCAGGCGAGGAACGCGCCCTCCGGCGTCTTGCCGGGTTCGGCTTTCATGCGTCGCACCAGCCCGCCTTCGGTCAGCTCGCGCCGTATCGTCTCGATGGTGGCGGCCATGCGCGGGTCCGTCGCCGGCAGGAAGCCGACCAGCGGCATCAGCAGCAGGCTGGCGTCGATCTCCTGGCCGCCGAAATACTGGGTGAAGGTGCCCAGCCCCTCGTTCCAGCCTTCGCGGCAGGTCTGGTCGTGGATCCGCTGCCGCAACGCCGTCAGCCGCCCGATGGTGGCCTCGTCCGCATCGGCCCGGCCCGCATCGGACTGCAGGAACCGCAGCACGCGGTCCACCCCGGCCCAGGCCACCGCCTTGGAATAGGTGTACTGACGCGGCTCGGCGCGAGACTCCCATATGCCGGAGCCAGGCGTGTCCCAAACGGCCGCCAGGTGCTCCACGATCCGCATCTGCGCCGCACGCTCCTGCTCCGACATCGGCAGCCCGCCTTTCCGGGCCAGGCTGAGGCAGTCCAGCACCTCGCCGAACACGTCGATCTGGTGCTGGGCGGATGCGGCGTTGCCGACCCGGACCGGGCCGCTGTGCCGGTAGCCCGGCAGCGTCTCGACGACCCATTCTGCCAAGTGCCGCGCCCCGTCGGCACGATACATGATGCGCATCCGTTCCGGCTCACCCGCAATCGCGCGCAGCAGCCAGTCGCGCCAATCCCGGGCCTCCTTCTCGAATCCGGCATTCAGCAGGGCGCCAAGGGTGAAGCTCGCGTCCCGCAGCCAGCAGTAACGGTAGTCCCAGTTCATCGTCCCGCCGGGCGCTTCCGGCAGGGAGGTGGTCGGCGCCGCGACCAGGCCGCCGCTTTCGCGATCGATCATGGCTTTCAGCGTGATCAGGGACCGCCGCACGGCGCCGGGCCACTGCGTCCGGCTGTCGTCGAACGGCGCGATCCAATCGCGCCAGAAGCGTTGCGTGGCGGACAGCGCCGCTTCCGCGTCCATCGGCGGCGGCAAGCCGCCTGGCGCCCTGCCATAGGTCAGCACGAAGGCGACGCGCTCGCCTTCCGCGACGGTGAATTCCGACTGCTGGCTGTGCTGGCCGACGCGGAGCGGCACGCTCGTGCGCAGCACCACCATGTCCGGACCCACCCAGGACACGCTGCCCCCCTCAGTCGGCTCGCTCCACGGAGGCAGGGAGCCGTAGTCGAAGCGCAGCCGCATGTCGGACCGCATCGCCACCCGGCCGCGCAGCCCTTCGACGATCCGCACCAGCGACGACCCCGCGTCGCCTACCGGCATGAAGTCGGTGATCCGGACGGCGCCGCCCGCGGCGTCCATGTCGGTTTCCAGCACCATCGTGTCGGGTTGGTAGCGCCGGGCGGACCCGGTGATCCCATCGGCGGGAGCCAGGCGCCAACTGCCGTGCTCATCCGTGCCGAGCAGGGCGGCAAAGCAGGCGTCGCTGTCGAAGGCCGGCCAGCACAGCCAATCGACTGACCCGTCGCGGCTGACGAGCGCCGCCGTCCGCCCGTCGGCGAGCAGCGCGTAGTCCTCGATGGGGCGGCTCACCATCAGATGTCCAGCCGCTTGGCGGCCTGGTGCAGCACCGCAACCGCGCCCACAGCCGCGGAGAGGGCGGTGCGGTGCCGGCCGGTGATCTCCCAGCTTCCGGAGCGGGCGCGGTTGTCGAGCTGTCCGTGCGCGCCGTAACCGCCCGCCACCGGCTCCCGCTGGTCCGTCGGCTGCCTTGTGTAGCCAGCCTTGGCCAGACAGCGGCCGATCAGGCCGGGCGCCGCGCGGTCCGCCGCCGTTTCCACCGCCTCGGCACCGGCCGCGTCCGTCGGGACCGGCAACGCGCAGACGCCATGACGGTCGCGGATGTCGCTTGCGGCACGTTCGAGCCGATGCTTGTCACGGCCGAGCAAGCCGACGGCGTAGCCGTGCCGGGCGAACTCCCCGGCAGCGGCGCGGCCGACGCCGGCGCCGGCTCCTG
>CAXSEX010000538.1:0-3136 GCA_964236415.1 uncultured Acetobacteraceae bacterium
GATGGCGCGCAGGATTTCCGGCGACAGGCCAAGGTCGGTGAAGCCGTTCGGCTCGGCCTCCACGGCACCATGATAGGCGGCCTCGTCGGCCGTCATGCTGTCCGCCCCAGGCGCAGCGTCAGGCACGGCCACGGTGCCCGACGCGCCGCCCGGCGTGTGCAACGGCCGCTCCTCAGGCGTGTCCTCCGCAGGCGCCGCGGGCGCGTGTCCTGCGTCGGCCGATCCCTCGGGATCAACATGCGCAGCATCTTCCGCGGCGGCGGCGGTCGTGATTTCCGTCAAAAATGCATCTCGATATAGTATGGGGTGGCTCATCGCCGTCGCGCGGCGATCGCGGCAACAAGCGCGCGGCAGCCGGGATATCGGGAAAACATTGGCAAAAGTCAAGCTTTCCGCGGTAAATCCGACGTTGTATACGTGCAGAATGGCGGATGCGACACATCAGGATGCCGGGCCGCCATTGCTGCTGTTCCCGGGCCTGCTATGCGATGCGCGCCTGTGGCGTGACCAAGTCGAGGCGTTGTCCGGCACCGTGCGCTGCGTCGTCGCGGACTGCACGCAGGACGACACGCTCGACGGCATGGCGGAGCGGGCGCTGTCCGCGGTGCCCGGCCGGTTCGCCGTGGCCGGGCTGAGCATGGGCGGCTATGCGGCCATGGCGGTGGTGCGCCGGGCGCCGGAGCGCGTGGGCGGCCTCTGCCTGATGGACACCAGCGCCCGCCCCGACACGCCGGAGCAGGCGCGGCGCCGCCGCGGCCTGATGGCGCTGGTTGCCCGCGGCGGCCGGTTTAAGGGCGTGACCCCACGCCTGCTGCCGCTGCTGCTGCATCCGGGTCGGCTCGGCGACGAGGCGCTCTGCGGGGAGGTGATGGCGATGGCCGACCGGATCGGGCCGGCGGCCTTTCTGCGCCAGCAGGCCGCCATCGTTGCCCGGCCCGACAGCCGCCCGGACCTGCCGCGCGTCGGCGTGCCCACGCTGGTCGCCGTCGGCGCCGGCGACCAGCTCACCCCGCCCAGCCTTTCAGCCGAGATCGCGGGCCTCGTGCCCGGCGCCACGCTGCATGTGGTGGAGGGTGCCGGGCACCTGCTGCCCATGGAACGGCCGGACGACGCGACGCGCCTGATGCGCGAATGGCTCGATGCCACGCTCCCCACGACACGGAGGCCACAATAGCCATGGACCAGACTTCGGTTGACCAGACCTTGGCCAACGCGCTGCCCATCGAGGACTACGCCCTGATCGGCGATTGCACCACCGCCGCGCTGGTCGGGCGCAACGGCAGCATCGACTGGCTGTGCTGGCCGCGGTTCGACAGCAGCGCCTGCTTCGCCGCCCTGCTGGGCAACGAGGGGCACGGCCGCTTCCTGTTGGCGCCGACGGCGCAGACCGGGCCGGCCACCCGCCGCTACCGGGACGGCAGCCTGGTGCTGGAAACCACGTTCGACACCCCGGACGGCGAGGTCGCCGTCATCGATTTCATGGTGCCGGAAAGCCCGAACAGCTGCATCGTCCGCATTGTCCAGGGCCGGCGCGGCGCCGTGCCGATGCGGATGGAGCTGTCGCTGCGCTTCGACTACGGCGCATCCGTCCCCTGGGTCACCAAGCGGCAGGGCGGCAACGGCATCGTGGCGGTTGCCGGGCCGGAGATGGTGGTGCTGCGCACGGACGCGGCGCTGCGCGGCGAGGCGATGCAGACCGTCGCCGATTTCACGGTCTTGGAGGGCCAATCCGTCAGCTTCGTGCTGACTCACAGCGCGTCGCACCTGCCGGTGCCGCTCAGCATCGACGCCGACGACGCGCTGTTTCGCACGGAGCAGTTCTGGACCGCATGGTCAGGCCGCATGTCGTATGACGGCCATTGGGCGCCGGCGGTGCGCCGCTCGCTGCTCACGCTGAAATGCCTGACCTTTGCCCCGACCGGCGGCATCGTCGCCGCCCCTACCACGTCGCTGCCCGAGGCGCTGAAAGGCCCGCGCAACTGGGATTACCGGTTCTGCTGGCTGCGCGACGCCACCATCACCCTGTTCGCGTTCATGTCCACCGGCTACTACGACGAGGCGACGGCCTGGGCCGAATGGCTGCACCGCAGCATCGCCGGCAGCCCCGAACAGGTGCAGATCATGTACGGCATCGCCGGCGAGCGGCGGCTGGCGGAATCGACGGTCGATTTCCTGCCGGGCTACCAGGGCGCCGCCCCGGTGCGCGTCGGCAACGCCGCCGCGACCCAGTTGCAGCTCGACGTGTTCGGCGAGGTGATGGACGCCCTGCACCAGGCCCGCGGCGCCAAGCTGCTGACCAACAGCCAGACCTGGTCGCTGCAGTGTGCCCTGCTGGACCACCTCGACACCATCTGGCAGGGGCCGGACGAGGGGCTGTGGGAAACCCGGGGCGGGCGGCGCCATTTCACCTTCAGCAAGGTCATGGCCTGGGTCGCCTTCGACCGCGGCGTCAGGGATGCAGAGGCGTTCGGCTTGGAAGCGCCCCTCGAAAAGTGGCGCGAGACCCGCGAGGCCATCCATGCCACGGTATGCCGCGAGGGCTACAGCGAGAAGCTCGGCAGCTTCGTGCAGAGCTTCGGCGCGGAGGCGCTTGACGCCAGCCTGCTGCTGCTGCCGGCGATGGGCTTCCTGCCGCATGACGACCCGCGCATCCGGGGCACCGTCGCCGCGGTGGAGCGCGACCTGCTGGTGGACGGGTTCGTGCTGCGCTACCGCACGGAGGACGGCAAGGACGGGCTGCCGGCCGGGGAGGGCGCCTTCCTCGCGTGCAGCTTCTGGCTGGCGTCGGCCATGCACCTGCAAGGCCGCAAGGCGGAAGCGCGCGCCTTGTTCGAGCGCCTGCTGGCGCTGTGCAACGACGTGGGCCTGCTGAGCGAGGAGTACGACCCCCGGGCCGGCCGCTTCACCGGCAACTTCCCCCAGGCGTTCAGCCACGTGGCGCTGATCAACACGGCCCTCACCCTGTCCAACGAGGCCATCGACCGGGCCGTGCCCGCCGAGCCTACTCGGCAGGCAGCGGATTGACCGCGGCCCGCGCCCGCCGCCCCGTCGCCAGCCGTTCCAGCGCCAGGTAGATCACCGGCGTCGTGTAAAGCGTCAGGATCTGCGACACGATCAGCCCGCCGCAGATCGCGAT
>CAXSEX010000539.1:0-3132 GCA_964236415.1 uncultured Acetobacteraceae bacterium
CCCATGCCGAGTGCCGCCGGCTGTTGTTCGACGGACGGCGCGTGGTCGGCGCGGAGGTGGCGGTCCGCCACGGCGAGCCTTTGGAGATCCGGGCGGGCAAGGAAACGCTGCTGGCCGCCGGGGTGTTCAACTCGCCCAAGCTCCTGATGCTGTCCGGGATCGGGCCGGCGGACGCCCTGGCCGGCCTCGGCATCCCCGTGCGGCTCGACCGGGGCGGCGTCGGGCGCAACCTGCGGGACCATGTGTCCTACCGCATGAACTACGCATGCAAGGAGCCGGTGACCGCCTATGCCCACACCAGGCCGGTGCGCGGCGCTGCCGCGGTGCTGGCCTACGCCCTGGGGCGCCGCGGCATCCTGGGCAGCACCTCTTTCCCCACCGGCGGCTTCTTCCGCTCCCACGACGGCCTGGACGTGCCGGACTTGCAGATGGGCCTGTGCATGGGCCTGCTGCCGGAAGGCGGGCGGATGCTGCCGGACCGGGAAGGCTTCACCGTCACCGTGCGCCAGGGCCGCCCGGCGAGCCGCGGCGAGGTGCGCCTGCGCTCCGCCGACCCTGCCGACCCGCCCGCCATCGAACCCCGCTACTTCAGCGACCCCGGCGACATGCCGGTGCTGATGCGCGGCACCCGGCGGCTGCGCGCGATCCTGCAAAACCCGGCGATCCGCCGCCTCATCGACCACGAGATCATGCCCGGCCAAGCCGTGGTGGACGACGACGCCCGCCTGGCCGCCAGCATCCGCGAGGCGTCCAACACGACCCACCACTTCATCGGCACCTGCCGCATGGGCGGCGACCCCGCATCGGTGGTGGACCCGCAGCTGCGGGTGCGCGGGATGGACGGATTGCGCGTGATCGACGCTTCGGTGATGCCCACCCACATCAACGGCAACACCAACGCGCCCACGGTCATGATCGCCGAGAAGGGCGCCGCCATGGTGTTGGACGCCTGGTGACGCGCGGCCGGCATCCGGTCCAGGCCATTGGGTTCAGGGAAGTTCGTTCGCTTTTCGCTCCATTCTCATGTATGCAGGATCGACGCGGACCGCCCTGGAGCTTGCTTATGACCGATCCCATTTTCACCGCCTGGAAGCCGGAGCACTCGGCGTTGTGGGGCAACGTGCCGCTGCGCCTCAAGCACCGGCTGCACCAGCATGAGCTGTTCAGCCGCCCGGCGCTGGCCCGCCTGATCGAGGCCGCGCCGAAGTCCAACTACATGCTGATCGAAACCGGCCGCCCGAACGAGCGCAAGCTGTGGCGCGAAGGGGAAATGGGCAAGCTCAGCGGCATGGAGGTCATGGACGCCATCGCCAGCGGCCGGATCTGGTTGAACCTGCTGCGCGTGAACGAGATCGACCCGCAGTACGGCAAGCTGCTGGACGAGATCTTCGGGGAGCTTGAGGGCCGCATCCCGGGGTTCAACACGTTCAAGCGGATCAACGGCATCCTGATCTCCTCGCCGCGCGCCCAGGTATACTACCACTTCGACACGGCGGGCCAAACGCTGTGGCAGATCGCCGGGAGCAAGCGCGTCTATCTTTACCCGAAGGAGCCGCCGTTCCTGACGCCGGAAACCCTGGAGAACGTGATCCTCTACAACAACGAGACCGGCATCAAGTACGAGGGCTGGTACGAGGATTACGCCCAGTGCATCGACCTGCGGCCGGGCGAGATGGCGCAGTGGCCGCTCAACATGCCCCACCGTATCGAGAACGCCGACGAACTCAGCGTGTCCATGACCATCGAGTATTTCACGACCGACATTCGCCGCAACATGTTCGTCAACGGCGCGAACGGCCTGTTGCGGGACAAGCTGAAGGTCAAGCCCACGCGCACCGTGTCCGGCCCATCGCTGTTGGCCAAGACGGCGCTGTATGCGGCGGCGTCCAAGAGCGGGCTGCTCAAGCGTGGGCGCAAGCAGCGCCGGCCGATCACCTTCACGCTCGACCAGGACTTCCTGGCCAAGCCGACACCAGCAGCAAGCGCACCCGCGCCCGACGTGGCCCGCCCGGCAGAGAGCGTGCTGGGCGGGGATTGACCCGGCGCGCTTCTATGTGACCGCCTTGCGGACAGCGAAGCGCGGGTCGCGCCAGGCGCCCTCGGCCATGACGGCGCCGAGGGCCGTCGCCGCGTCCCACAGGTCGGCATAGCTGAGCGTGAGCGGCGTGATGCCGAAGCGCAGGACATCCGGCGCGCGGAAATCGCCGATCACGCCGCGGCCGATCAACGCCTGCATGACGGCATAGGCGTCCGGGTGCGACAGGCAAAGCTGGCTCCCGTGCCGCGCCGGGTCGTCCGGCGTGACCCGGCGGAATGCGCTGGGCGCGGCTTGCTCGACCAGCGCCGCCAGCATGGCGACCTGCCGGATCGATTTGGCCCGCACCTCGGACAAGGGCGCCTCAAGCGCCAGGCCGACCCCGACCTCAAGCGCCGCGAGGCTGAGGATCGGCGGCGTGCCGACGATGGCCTGCGCGAGGCCGGGCGCCGGGCGGTACTCGGCCTCGAACGCGAAGGGCGCCGCGTGGCCCAGCCATCCGGTGATCGGCAGGCGCAGCCCGGCGTGCAGGCGGGGTGCCACGTATAGGAAGGCGGGCGCGCCGGGTCCGCCGTTGAGGAACTTGTAGCCGCAGCCCACGGCGAAGTCGGCATCTGCCGACGCGAGGTCAACCGGCATCGCGCCGGCCGAATGCGCCAGGTCCCACAGCATGAGCGCGCCATGGCCGTGCGCCGCGCGGGTGACGGCCGCCATGTCGTGCATCGCGCCGGTCCGGTAATTGACGTGGCTCAGCATGACCACCGCGGTGTTCCCGTCGATGGCATCCACGGCGGCACCCGGCTCCACAAGGCGAACCGTATGCTCCCCGCCGAGAAAGGCGGCCAACCCCTGCGCCACGTACAGGTCGGTTGGGAAGTTGTCGCGCTCCGACACGATGACGCGGCGTCCCGGCCGCAGCGTCAGGGCGGCGCCGAGCAGCTTGAACAGGTTGACGGAGGTGGAGTCCGCAACGGCGACGCTACCCGGCGCCGCGCCCACCAGCCGCGCGATCCCGTCCGCCACCCGGGCGGCCAGGTCGATCCAGCCGGCGTCGTTCCAGCTTCGGATCAGCCCCTCCCCCCACTCGCGCGCCATCA
>CAXSEX010000540.1:0-3132 GCA_964236415.1 uncultured Acetobacteraceae bacterium
GTCGTCGAACAGGCCGGCGGGCAGGTTGACGGAACGGATGCGGGTCAGCTTGGCGGCCTCCTCGCCCACGCTCTGCAAGCTGGCCGGGCCGGTGCCGGACCGCAGTGCGAGCAGCGGTGGTGCCAGGTTGGGTCCACCGTCAGTGCCTCCTGCTTCACCAGGGTCGGGCGGGCGCAGCAAGGCGTCCAGCCCGATAATCGTTTCGGATGGCAGGCGTGCAAGCAAAGTGGCGCAGAATGCGTCTTCGTGCCTGTGCAGGACAGAGCGCACCAGCCGCTCCAAGCGTTCGGGCGATGGCGGTTCCAGATGCTGCGACCGGAAGCGTTCACGCGCGGCGACGAGCAGCCGGTCTGGCCGGCGTTCAAGGGCGAGCACCTGGCCGTCCAGCCAACGGCCGAGCGCCTCGGCGTCGTCCAGCGTGGCTTCGCGGAAGCCGAGCGCCGCACGGATCTGGGCACGGTGGTACTCGATGGCTCTGCCGCGCCAGTCGTAGCCGTGCCATGCTGTCGCGGTCATGCCGACCTGGGCCGCGATGACCTCGACCGCGGCCGCGGGCACGTCCTCAGTACGGCGCGGGAAGCGTCCCTCAATTTGGAACAGCTTGAGCAGCACGGCAAAACCCAGGCGCGTGGCGCCTGTCTTGTTGCCGAGCAGCGCACGGTCGGCGGCGCGCAGCGTCCAGCGGTCATCGGCGTCGCCGGCCAGCCCTGCGGCGTGCTCGTTCACGTTCGCCGCCTCGATGTTCGTGCCTGCTGGCTAACCTTCGATGTCATGGGCACGTGCTCAGGTTCGATGGCAGCAGCCTGACTGCAAGGGCGAACCCGTCAGCACCCGGCGTGACACGGCTGCAGGGGGCAGCGTGCCCCCTGCATTGGCTGGAACGGTTACGCTGCGGCATGCGTAAGGACGACGTTGCCGCGAACGCCACGGTCCCGGAGGGTGTTCAAGGCATCGGGCGTGCCGGACCAGTCGGCAACAAGGCCTATCTCGGGGTGCAGCCGTCCCGATGCGACCATCCGCACGAGCGTCGCAAGGTCCTGCCCGTCCGGGATGTCCGTGTCGGTATAGTCGAAATGCCGGATCGATCCCGACACCGGCCCTTCCCAGAAGCGGAAGAAGCTGACCTCGGACGACTTGCGGCTTGCCTGACCGAACCAGACCAGGGTGCCACGCGGGCCGAGCTTGGCGAGCGCTTCCGGCAAGGACGCGCCGCCGACCGACTCAAACACCACGTCAAACGGTCCTGTGGCGTCCGACACGCTCTGGACGACATGTTTCGCGCCCAGCGCCCCAAGTCGCTCACCGCGCTCTGGGGTGGCCGTCACCACGGTCAGTTCGGCCCCTTCCGCAGCGGCAAGCTCGGTGAAGTAGTGGCCGACACCGCCTGATGCGCCTGTCATGAGCACCTTGCGGGCCGCAAGGTTGCCTGCGGCACGGCACAGCCGCAAGGCGGTCAGTCCGGCAAGCGGCAACGCGGCAGCCATCTCGTCGGTCACAGCGTCCGGCAGCGTCGCCAGTTGACTTGTGGGCACCGCAACGCGCTCTGCCCACCCACCGGAACTCGGATGCGCGACCACGCGCGCGCCGGCTGGAGGGCCTGAGCCGTCGGCAGCAGCTTGCGCCACCACGCCTGCCACGTCTTTACCTGGACGCCAGCCGTCTGCCGGTTGTTCCAGCACGAAGGTCTCTCCGCGGTTGATGGAATAGGCCGCGACGGTGACGACGGCCTCGTTCGGCTCGGGCTTTGGCTCGGGAACTTCGGCCAGCGCCACCATGTGGGTCGCGCCTTTGGTTGGGATGAACGCCTTCATGGGGAAACCTCCTTCTTTCGGTTGGGTCAAGCGCCCAAGATGAAGGTTGGCACGACGGTATTTTTTAGAAAGAAGGAACTTTATAGTGGTATAGGTACCTAAAGGATACTCGAATGGCCGACGGGTTCGACGTCATGGAGGATGCCTGCCCAACTCGGCAGGTTCTGAGCCGCATTGCCGACAAGTGGACGATGCTGGTGGTGCTGGCGCTGGATGACGGGACGCTGCGCTTTTCGCAGCTCCGGTCCCGTGTCCGAGGCGTGACACAGAAAATGCTCACGCAGACCTTGCGAGGATTGGAGCGCGACGGGTTGGTTTCCCGGCGTGTTCATCCAACGGTCCCTGTGACGGTAGAATACACGCTGACCCCACTCGGCCATAGCCTGGGCGAAGCCGTTGCCGTGATCCGGGCCTGGACCTACGGCCATATGGATGAAATCGAAGTGGCGCGCCGTCGGTTCGACAAGGCCGATCCCTAGAAGCTGGATCGGCATCTCGCTTGCTGGCGGAGTTGCCTCGCTTGGGTGAAACCCCAGCAACGCAGCGCCACGAGACACTTTCCACGTCTCGCATGGGTTGTCCTCGGATTTCCGAGACGGTAACGTGAGGTGGTCTAAACCCTAGCGAGACGGAGTGCCACTTCCGCATGCCCCTTTATGGCTATGCTCGTGTCAGCACCCTCGACCAGGACCTCGGCATCCAGCGCGCCGCCCTCAAGGTGGCCGGCTGCAAGGTGGTCCGCGCCGAGAAGGCCAGCGGGTCAAAGCGTAGCGGCCGGACCGAGTTGCAGGTGCTGCTCGACTTCATGCAGCCCGGCGACACCCTGGTCGTCACCCGCATCGACCGGCTGGCCCGGTCCATGAAGGACCTGCAGGACATCGTGCACGAACTGAAGGCCAAAGGCGTGGCCCTCCGCGCGACCGAGCAGCCGGTGGACACGGGCACCGCGGCTGGCAAGGCGTTCCTGGATATGTTGGGCGTGTTCGCCGAGTTCGAGACCAACCTGCGCCGCGAGCGCCAGCTCGAAGGCATCAAGGCCGCCAAGGCCCGTAGCATTTACAAGGGCCGCAAGCCCAGCATCGACGCGGCCGAACTGCGCCGGTTGCGTGACGAGGAGAAGCTTGGGCCTGCCGCCATTGCGCGCCGGCTCAAGATCGGCCGGGCCAGCGTCTATCGGGTGCTCGGAAAGCCAACGCCGCCAGCGTAGCAGCCCAGCCCAGATGGGCGGCTTACTTTGCGGCTGGTGTCACCGATGTTGGGTGGACCCCTGCTTCAAGGGTTGCCGAGCTATCGGCGGCTCTCAGATTGGCGGCAAGGGGCA
>CAXSEX010000541.1:0-3091 GCA_964236415.1 uncultured Acetobacteraceae bacterium
GGCCAGCATGGCCGTTGCCCTCTGGTGTAAAGCATCAAGGTCGTCCATGTGGTAGGCATGCAGGGCTGTGTAGTGCGCCAACCACTCCGCATCCGGCAGGTGCCGGGCGGCGCGGCGGAATTGCGGATCGGCATCCGGGTAGTGCCCCGTCGCCTTCAGGTCACGCTTGAGTTCGAGCGCCAAGGTCCAATCGTCCGGCTGCAGCCGCAGCGCCGCGCGCCAAGCCTCAACCGCGCGGCCATGCTTTCCAGCCGCTCGGGCTTGCAGCGCCTGGGTCCGCAATGCAAGGAGGGTCGGCATCGGTGGAGGGTGCCCCGTACGGGATTCGAACCCGTGTTACAGCCTTGAAAGGGCCGTGTCCTAGGCCTCTAGACGAACGGGACCACGCGCGGGGCGTAGCGCGGGCGGGGCTGCCGGGTCAAGTCGTCTTGACCGCTCTGCTCAGGCCGTCTCGGGCGGATGCAGGCCCAGCTCGCGCTCCATCGCCGCGCGCATCAGGAATTTCTGCATCTTGCCGGTGACGGTCATCGGGAACTCGTCCACGAAGCGCACGTAGCGCGGCACCTTCTGGTGCGCGATCTGGCCGCGGCAGAACGCCTGGATGTCGGCCTCCGTCAAGTTCCCCCCGGCGCGCAGCTTGACCCAGGCGCACAGCTCCTCGCCATACCTCGGGTCCGGCACGCCGAAGATTTGCACGTCCTGGATGGCCGGGTGTCGGTACAGGAACTCCTCCACCTCCCGCGGGTACACGTTCTCGCCGCCGCGGATCACCACGTCCTTGATGCGGCCGACGATGTTGCAGAAGCCCTCCGCGTCGAGGGTGGCGAGGTCGCCGGTGTGCATCCAGCGCGCCGGGTCGATCACGCCCCGGCTGCGCGCCTCGTCGCCCCAATAGCCCAGCATCACGCTGTAGCCCCGGGTGCAAAGCTCGCCCGCCACCCCGCGCGGCACGATGCGGCCCTCGGCGTCGATGATCTTCACCTCCAGGTGTGGATGCACCCGGCCCACGGTGCTGACCCGGCGCTCCAGCGGGTCGACCGTGGAGCTTTGGAAGCTCACCGGGCTGGTCTCCGTCATGCCGTAGCAGATGGTGATCTCCCGCAGGTTCATGCGTTCCACGGCGCGGCGCATCACCTCGATGGGGCAGGGCGAGCCGGCCATGATGCCGGTGCGCAGGCTGCCGAGGTCGAAGCGGTCGAATTCCGGGTGCTCCATCTCCGCGATGAACATGGTGGGCACGCCGTGCAGGCCGGTGCAGCGCTCATTCGCCACCGTTTGCAGCACGTCGAGCGGGTCGAAGCCCGGCCCGGGATACACCATGGCGGCGCCGTGCGTCGTGCAGGCGAGGTTGCCCAGCACCATGCCGAAGCAATGGTAGAGCGGCACCGGGATGCACAGCCGGTCCTGCTCCGACAAGCGCATGGCTTCCCCGATGAAGAAGCCGTTGTTCAGGATGTTGTGGTGGGTGAGCGTGGCGCCCTTCGGCGCGCCGGTGGTGCCGCTGGTGAACTGGATGTTGATGGGGTCGTCGAATTGCAGCGTGGGCTGCAGCCGGGCCAGCGCCGCCCGGTGCGCGTCGGTGGCGAGGCCGGGCACGTCGTCGAACGGCAGGCAGCCCGGCGCCGCGCCGCCGATCTGGATCACCGTTTGCAGCGCCGGCAGCCGCGCGCTGGACAAGCGGCCCGGCACGCACGTCGCAAGCTCCGGCGCCACCTGCGCCAACATGCCGAGGTAATCGCTGCTCTTGAACCGCGTCGCCGTGACCAGCGCCTTGCAGCCTACGCTGCCGAGCGCGAACTCCAATTCCGTGACGCGGTACGCCGGGTTCACGTTGACCAGGATGACGCCGGCCTTCGCGGTCGCGAACTGCACGACGACCCATTCGGCGTTGTTCAGCGACCAGATGCCCAGCCGGTCGCCGCGCTCCAGCTCCAGCGCCAGCAGCCCGGCGGCGAATGCGTCCGCCCGCCGCGCCAGCTCGGCATAGGTCCAGCGCACGCCCTGGCTGGGGATGATCAGCGCCGGGCTGTCCGGGAAGCGGGCGGCGGTGCGGTCCAGGTTCTGGCCCAGCGTTTCACCCAGCAGGGGCACATCCCGCGCGCCGTGCACGTAGCTGATCCCTGGGCTGATCCCTGTGGTCATGCGACGCTCCTGGCCTATATCTAGATGGAACACAAAAGGAATCTTCCCGTGTCCGCAAGCCTGCCCAATCGCCTGCCGGGCCTCAACTTCGACCTGGGCGAGGCGGCCGACATGCTGCGCGGCTCGGTTGAGACGTTTGCCGCGGACGAGATCGCGCCCCGCGCCGCGGAGATCGACCGCAGCAACGACTTTCCAGCTGACCTGTGGCGCAAGATGGGCGACCTCGGCGTGCTCGGCATCACCGTGGAGGACGAGTACGGCGGCGCCGGCATGGGCTACCTGGAGCATTGCGTGGCGATGGAGGAGATCAGCCGCGCCAGCGCCTCCGTGGGCCTGAGCTATGGCGCGCACAGCAACCTTTGCGTGAACCAGATCCGCAAGAACGGCAACGAGGCGCAGAAGCGGCGCTACCTGCCGGGCCTGGTCAGCGGGGCGCAGGTGGGCGCGCTGGCCATGAGTGAGACGGGCGCCGGGTCGGACGTGGTGTCCATGCGGCTGCGGGCGGACAAGCGCGGTGGCCATTACGTGCTGAACGGCACCAAGATGTGGATCACCAACGGGCCGGAGGCCGATGTATTGGTGGTCTATGCCAAGACCGACCCGGCGGCCGGGCCGCGCGGCATCACCGCGTTCCTGATCGAGAAGGGGATGCCCGGCTTCTCCTGCGCGCAGAAGCTCGACAAGCTCGGCATGCGCGGCAGCAACACAGGGGAGTTGGTGTTCCAGGACTGCGAGGTGCCGGAGGAGCAGGTGATGGGCGGCGTGGGCCGCGGCGTCAACGTGCTGATGTCCGGCCTCGATTACGAGCGCGCGGTGCTGGCGGCGGGTCCGCTCGGCATCATGCAGGCCTGCATGGACGTGGTGCTGCCGTATATCCATGAGCGCAAGCAGTTCGGCCAGGCCATCGGCGAGTTCCAGCTTATGCAGGGCAAGATCGCCGACATGTACA
>CAXSEX010000542.1:0-3087 GCA_964236415.1 uncultured Acetobacteraceae bacterium
GTCATGCTGCGCAAGCGCGGCAAGCTGCCGGGCGCGGTGGTTGGGCTGGATTACGACCTGGAATACGGCACGGACCGGATCGAGATCCAGGCGGACGCGGTGGCCCCCGGGGCGCGGGTGGTGGTGGTGGACGACCTCTTGGCGACCGGCGGCACCATGGCGGCGGGCATCGCGCTGCTGCGCCGGGTGGGTGCCGAGGTGCCGGCGGCGGCGGCGCTGATCGAGTTGACGTTCCTCCGCGGGCGGGCGCGGGTGGACGTGCCGTTTGAGTCATTGGTGGCGTATGACAGGTGATGCTTGGGGAAGGGGAGTTGCAGTACGGTTGCTGATGGGTTTCACCCAATCCTACGCGACCCATGCCGTAGGATGGGTGAAACCCATCGGCGGTTGACGGTTTATTCAACCAAGCCGTCCGTGCTGCTATGATGGGGCGGCCGGCGTAGCAGAACGGTACACGCCCCGGTCAACCGGGCCTCACAAGAGGTGCGGGTTCAATCCCCGTCGCCGGTAAACCACATTCAAAAGATTGGCCGCAGCCCAATCAGGCCGCCCGCATCGCCACCTGCACGCAGCGGCGCATCACGGTCGGCAGCGCCTCCCCGTCCAGCGCGCCCGCATCCCGCAGCAGGCCCGGCGCGGTGATCCGCTCCACCCGTGCCGCGTACACGTCCATGGTCAGCGCGAAGTGCGTGAAGCCGTGCTCCGCCTGCCCGGCCAATCGCCATTCGGCGGGCTGCGGCGCGTGCAGCAGCGCGTCCTCCCGCGACCACGGCTCGGCCCGCCACGGCGCGCCCGGCAGTTCCAGCATCCCGCCCAGCAGGCCCTCCGGCGGGCGGCGGCGCAGCAGCACCTGGCCGGCGGCGTCCACCAGCCAGAACTGCGCGCCGTGCCGGGCAGGCCGCGCGGCACGGGGCGCCTTGCGCGGCAGCGTGTCCGCGAGGCCCAGCGCCCGGCCGCGGCATTCCCCCATCCACGGGCACACCGCACAGGCCGGCGCGCGCGGCGTGCAGACGGTGGCGCCGAGGTCGAACAGCGCCTGGGTGAAGTCGGCCGGACGCGCCTGCGCCGCCGGGTCGTCGCCCAGCCGCGCCGCGGCGGCGGCGACCGCCCGGCGCGCGCCGGGCAGCGGGTCCTCGACCGCGAACACCCGGGCGGCCACGCGCTCCACGTTGCCGTCCACGGGCACGACCGGCACGCCAAAGGCGATGGAGGCGACGGCGGCGGCGGTGTACTCGCCGATGCCCGGCAGCGCCCGCAGCCCCGCCAGGTCCTGCGGAAACCCGCCCATGGCCGCGACCCGGCGCGCGCAAGCCAGCAGGTTGCGCGCCCGGGCGTAGTAGCCCAAGCCCGCCCAAGCCTGCATCACGGAGACTTCCTCCGCCGCGGCCAGCGACTCCACGGTTGAAAACCGCGAGAGAAACCTTTCATAATATGGAATAACCGCGGAAACAGTCGTTTGCTGCAACATGATCTCGCTCAGCCAGACCCGGTAGGGGTCAGGGACCTCGCCGGGCAAGGCGCGCCAGGGCATGCGTCGGCGGTGCCGGTCGTACCAGCGCAGAAGCGCGGCGGCGGGCGGGGACAGGGCAAGCGGAAGGCGGAGCACGCCCCACCTATGACGGGCGGCGCCCCCCCCGGCAAGCGCCCTTCCGCCAAACCGGACGAGGCGCCGCGCCACGTCTACGGCCCGCGCCCGGTCGGTGCGCTGGTGCCCGCCCTGACCCGGCCCGCCTTCCGCAAGCGGGCGCCCGGCAGCGCGCAGCTGATGGCGGACTGGGCGGAGATCGTCGGCCCCGAACTGTCCGGCACCATCGAGCCGCGCCGGCTGTCCAACAACACGCTCACCCTCGCCTGCACCGGCCCGGTCGCGCTGGAACTGCAGCATCGGAGCGAAGAAGTGCTGGCCCGGGTAAACGGCCATTTTGGGCGCATCGTGGTGCGGCGGCTGCGCTTCATCCAGGACCCGACGCCGCCCGCGGCGCCACCCGCGGCATCGCCCCCGGCCATGAGGCGCATCGAACTGCCGGGCATCCCACCGGGGCCGCTGCACGACGCGCTGATGGCGCTGGGCCGGCGCATCGGCGAGGGGGAGCCGGAGTAGCGGCGGCCTTTGCGCGTGACGCCGCTACCGGCTGCAACTGCTCCATTTTCGCCATTATCGTACGAAAATTTGTACGTTAATGAGAATGTCATGATACGACCTCGGGCTGATCAAGCAAAGTGCCTGCCGTAGCATTCCTGGCAAACACGCCAGTTTTGTGTACGGGAGATAGACTATGGCAGCAAAAAATTGGAACACGTCCTACGGCCTGTTCTCGTCGGACGCGAACTGGACGCCGGGTGGCGCACCCGTGGCCGGAGACAGCCTCTACGTCCCGAGCGGCATCCCCATCCTGTTCAATCAGACGTTCGGCTCGGCAGGCATCGCGTCCAGCATCGGGCTGACCAGCACCGACGCGAGCCAGCCCTCTAAACTCGTCGCCTGGAACGCGACGCTGACAAACGTCACGATCGACAACAACCTGCCCCCTGTCTCGAACCCGGAAGGCCCGCCGCCGGCCGGCTACACCACCGGGCGGCACGGCACCCTCGTGGTCGGCGGCACGACGATCAACGATGGCGGCACGATCATGGCCGGGCGTGGCTTTCTGTATACCGGCGAGCCCTTATCCGGAAACAGCCTCGACATCCTCGTGGCCCCGCAATCGACGCTGATCAACAAAGGCACCATCTCAGCGGGCCCAGTCTCAGGCAACACGATGACGGTGTCAGGGTATGAGGGGAGCACCCTGGAGAATGACGGGCATATCCTCGCCACCGGTGGAAAGATCGCGATATCCACGGACCTGACGGGAACCGGCAGCGTGGAGCTCAGGACCAGCAGCTCGCATTCATCCGGCGGCTCCCTTGAACTCGGTGCCGCCGTCGATGCAGGCCAGACGATCAACGTCACGTTCGGCACCCTGCAGATCGACCAGCCGGCAAGCTTCCTGGGCCAGGTCGCACTGGGGCCTGACGGGGGAAGTGGCACAGTGGCGCTTGAAGGCTTGCAGGCGCAATCCTGGGACCTGAGCGGCAACGCAATGG
>CAXSEX010000543.1:0-3081 GCA_964236415.1 uncultured Acetobacteraceae bacterium
GCCGGCACCCTGTCCGGCGGCGAGCAGAAGATGCTGCTGATCTCCCGCGCCATCCTGGCCCGGCCCCGGCTCATGCTGGTGGACGAGATCTCGGAGGGATTGCAGCCGTCCGTGGTGGACCGCCTGGCAGACGTGCTGGCGGCCGAGCGGCAGATGCACGGCACGGCGATGCTGCTGGTGGAGCAGAACGTTGCCTTCGCGCTCGCCGTCGCCGACCGCTTCGCCGTGCTGACCTCCGGCGAGGTGGTCGAGCGCGGCGGGACCCGGGATGCCGGCGCCGCGGCGCGGATCGAGCGGCACATGACGGTATGACCCCCAGGCGACGGAGCTTCCCAAGATGAGCGACTCGAAGATCAACCTCGTTGAGCTGACCGTGGAAGGGGCGCAGGCCGCCTTCGCCAGCGGCGCCGCCACGTCGGAAACGTTGACCCAAGCGTTCCTCGGCCGCATCGCCGAATACAACCCGCATTACAACGCCATCATCTTCCTCAACCCGGACGCCCTGGCCGATGCGCGGGAGATGGACCGCCGCCGCGCCGCGGGGGAAGTCCTGGGGCCGCTCGCGGGCGTGCCCGTGGTGGTGAAGGACCCCATGGACATGGTGGGCTTCCCCACCACCGCCGGCTGGTCTCTGCTCCACAGCAAGACCGGCGGGGTGGACCTGATGCCCGGCACGGACAGCCCCGTGGTGGCGCGGATGCGGGCGGCGGGCTGCGTGATCCTGGGCAAGACCAACGTTCCCGTGCTCAGCCACACCGGCAGCCACGCGAACGACAGTTGGGCCGGGCCGACCTTCAACGCGGCCGGGTGCGGGTTCCTGCCGGGCGGCAGCAGCGCCGGCACTGCGACCGCCGTGGCCGCCAGCATGGCCGTGCTGGGCTTGGCCGAGGAAACCGGCGGCTCCATCCAGAACCCGGCCTCCGCCCAGGCGCTGGTGGGCATCAAGCCGAGCTTCGCCCTGGTGCCGAACGCGGGCGTCATGCCGCTGTCCGGCCTGCGCGACGTGGTGGGGCCGATTGCCCGCTGCGTGCGGGACGCGGCGCTCACGCTCGACGTGCTGGCCGGCTACACGGCGGAAGACCCGAAAACGGTCGCGGGCGTCGGCCACCGCCCGAAGGGCGGCTACGCTTCGCGGTTGCATCCGGACGCGCTGCGCGGCAAGCGGATCGGGCTATACGGCCCTGGCTGGCGCAACCAGCCGCTTTCGGAGGAGGCCGCGGCGCTGTATGCCCGGGCGAAGGGCGAGTTGGAGAGGCAGGGCGCCGTGCTGGTCGAGGACCCGTTCCGCGGCTCCGGCTTTGCCGACCTGCGCACGCCGACCCTGCCCTTGGCGGAGTTCGACGCCCGCGGCCTCGAATCCGTGCCCCACGACATGCAGAAGTACCTGGAACGGCTGGGTCCGCACGCGGCCCTCCGCACGTTTGCCGAGTTCGCCGCGGCCACCGCAAAGGAGGACGCCTTCGGCCCCTCGGGCGTGCTGGGCTTCATGCCCAACCTGCTGCAATTCGCTGCCTGCCTTGCCGACCCGGCACGCCCGCCCGACCTTTCGGAGTTCATCGCGGCCAAGGAGGCCTACCTGGACATCTTCGACGCGGTGTTCGCGGAGGCGCGGCTGGACGCGCTGGCCTTCCCGCAGATGCGCACGGCGCTGCCGCCGCTGCACGGGACGGACACGATCCACGAGACCACGGTGGGCGAGATCAACATCGCGGGACTGCCGGGCGTCACGGTGCCGGCGGGGTACTACGGGTCCGGCGCGCCGTTCAACCTGATCTTCGTGGGCCGCATGTGGAGCGAGGCGGACTTGCTCGCCTGTGCCTATGCCTATGAGCACGCGACGCGGCATCGCCGGGCGCCGACGCTCGACGCGGGCTGAGCGTGGCCGCGGGAACCCGGCTGGCCCGGCGGCGCTAACCCAACCTAGCCGCGTGCCGGGTCGGCCGCGGGGCTGCCGGAAGGACCGTCCATGCCCAACGCCGTGATCTTCGATGTTGACGGAACGCTGATCGACTCCGTCGATCTCCATGCGCACGCTTGGCAGGACGCCTTCCGCGAGTTCGGGCACGAGATTGCCTTCGACAAGCTCCGCGGCCAGATCGGCAAGGGGGGCGACCAGCTGCTCCCGGTGTTCCTGTCGAAGGCCGAGCTGGACGCGACCGGCGAGGCGCTGAACAAGCGCCGCAGCGAAATCTTTGGGGAACGCTACCTGCCGGACATCAAGCCGTTCCCGATGGTGCGCGAGCTGCTGGAGCGGATACGGGCTGACGGGACGCAGATCGCCCTGGCGTCCTCCGCCAAGCAGGACGAGTTGGCCGCCTACAAGAAGGCGGCGCGCATCGAGGACCTGCTGCAAGCGGAAACGTCAACGGACGACGCGGAAAAGAGCAAGCCCGAGCCTGACATCTTCGAGGCAGCCATGCAGCGCCTCCCCGGCGTGGACCTCGCGCAGGTCGTCGTGATCGGCGACACGCCCTACGACGCGGAGGCGGCCGGCAAGGCCGGGCTGCGCACCGTCGGCGTGCTCTGCGGCGGCTGGCCCGCCGACGCGCTGAAGCGGGCCGGCTGCATTGCGACCTACCGGGACCCGGCGGATCTCCTGGCGCAGTACGACGCCTCGCCGCTCGCCCGTTAAGGGGCGAACTGCACCTCATCCAGCGCCATCACCCCCGGCGCCCCATGCAGCACCGCATGGGCCAGCCCGTGCGCCTGCGTCAGCACATGGTCGGCATAGAACCGGGCAGTGCCGATCTTCGCCAAGTAGAAATCGCGGTTGGCGTTGGCGCCGAGCTTGCGCTCCGCGACCCATGCAGTCCGTGCCGCCTGCCAGCCGCCGGCTACGACCCCGAACAGCTTGAGCAGCGGCACGGCGCCGGGCCAGTCGCCTGGGGGTCCCGCGCGTGGGTCTTTGCCACCCAATCGACGCAGGATGACAGCAGGCCGAGCCCGCTTCCAGCGACGCGCGGACCGCGCCCAACTCGCCGTCGTCCGGCAGCCGGGCCGCGTCCGTGCGCATCTCGGCGAGCAACGCCCGCGCCGCGGCGGCGCCGTTGCGGGCGGGCCTGCGGCCCACCAGGTCGTTGG
>CAXSEX010000544.1:0-3061 GCA_964236415.1 uncultured Acetobacteraceae bacterium
GCGCCCGCCTCGATCCGGAGGTCGGGCGCTTCTTCCGGGCGCTCGGCCCCGCGGTGATGCAGGGCTATGGGCAGACCGAGGCCGGGCCGGTGATCAGCGCCAACTCGGTGGACGACCCGGAGATCGGCAGCGTGGGCCGTCCCCTGCCAGGCGTGGAGCTGCGGATCGCCGGGGACGGCGAAATCCTGGTCCGCGGCGAACTGGTGATGGACGGCTACTGGGGCCAGCCCGCGGCGACCGCCGAGACGATCCGGGACGGCTGGCTGCACACGGGCGACCTCGGCCGGATCGACGCGCAGGGCCTGCTGACCCTCACGGACCGCAAGCGCGACATCATCGTCCTGTCGGGCGGGGAGAACGTGTCCCCGGCGGGTCGAGGAGCTGCTGATGCGGGAGCCGGAAATCTCGCAGGCCGTGGTGTTCGGCGATGGCCAGGCCGCGCTCTCCGCCCTGCTGGTCCCGGCCGAGGACGGCGACGCCCGGGGCGTGGGCGCCGCCGTGGCGCGGGCCAACGCCCGCCTGTCCACGACCGAGCGCATCCGCCGGCACAGCCTGGTGCCGCCCTTCACGGTCGAGAACGGCCTGCTGACGCCGAGCCAGAAGATCCGCCGCGCCCAGGTGCTGCGCACCCACCGCGAGGCGCGCAAGGCAAGCTGAGCCGGGCCGCCTACATCCCCAGCGCGCGGCGGTACACGTCCAGCAGCGACTCCTGCTCCTCCACCTCCGCCGGCTCCTGCTTGCGGATGCGGATGATCTGGCGCAGCACCTTCACGTCGAACCCGGCCGACTTTGCCTCGGCGAAGATGTCCTTGATGTCGCTGCCGAGCGCCTTCCTTTCCTCCTCCAGCCGCTCGATCCGCTCGATCAGGCTGCGCAGCCGGTCGGCCGCGATGCCGCCGACCTGGGCCTCCTTGGCCTTGCCTTCGTCCAGCGGGTCGTCGTCCAGGTTGTCGGTGTTGTCCAGGGCCATCGCGCCCGCTCCATGGTGGTCAGGGGCGGGGCTTAGCGGCGCGGGGAGTCGGGGTCAATGCGCCGGGTTGGCCTGGGCGAAAGCCGCCTTCTGCTCCGCCGTGGCCTCGACCTGGTGCCGCGCCTGCCACTCCTTGTAGGGCATCCCATACACGATCTCCCGCGCGTCCGGGTCGGAAAGCGGCAGGTCCCGCGCTTCCGCTTCCTCGCGATACCAGCGGGACAGGCAGTTGCGGCAGAACCCGGCCAGCGTCATCAGGTCGATGTTCTGCACGTCCGTCCGCTCCCGCAGGTGCGCCACCAGGCGGCGGAACGCGGCGGCTTCCAGCTCGGTGCGGGTTTGGTCGTCCATGGCGGGAACGGTCATCGCGGGAACCTTTGTTCGGTTGAGCTTGTGCGTTCCGATATGGCGTGCCGGTCCCCTGCGCGCCATCCCCGTTCCGGGGGCCGCTTGGCGGGACGGCAAGGCTGCGTCCATAGTACTGAAGCCATCCGGGAAGGGAACGTCGATGCCGTGGGACGACACGCAGGCCCGCACTGCGCTGCGGGCGATGTTCGATGCCGCCGTCGCGAGCGCCGATCCGCGCCGGGTGCTGGCGGCGCACCTGCCGGAGCGGCCGGGCGGCCGAGTCGTGGTGGTCGGCGCCGGCAAGTCGGCGGCGGTGATGGCTGCGGCGCTGGAGGACGCCTGGCCGGACGTGCCGATGGCCGGCATCGTCGTGACCCGCTACGGCCACGCCGTGCCGACCCGCACGGTGAAGGTGCTGGAAGCGTCGCACCCCGTCCCCGACGCCAACAGCGAAACGGGCGCGCGCCGGGTGCTGGCGGCGGTGGAGGGCCTGTCCCCGAATGACCTGGTGATCGCGTTGATGTCCGGTGGCGCGTCGGCGCTGCTGGAACTGCCGGCGCCGGGCCTGACGCTTGCGGATGCCGGACGGGTCAACCGGGCCTTGCTGGCGAGCGGTGCGGCCATCGGCGAGATGAACGCCGTCCGCAAGCACCTGTCGGCCATCAAGGGCGGGCGGCTCGCGGCGGCGGCGCGGCCGGCCCGCGTCGTCACCCTCGCCATCAGCGACGTGCCCGGCGACGACCCGGCGGTGATCGGCAGCGGCCCCACCGTGCCGGACGCCTCCACCTGGGCGGAGGTGCGGGCCATCGCCGCGCATTACGGCTTGGCGCTGCCCTTCACCGACGGCCCGGAAACCCCGAAGGCCCACGAGATCGACGCCGATGTCCGGATGATCGCGACGCCCGCCATGGCGCTCGATGCCGCCGCCGCCGCCGCCCGGGCGCACGGCCTGGTGCCGCTGATCCTGGGCGACGCGCTGGAAGGGGAAAGCCGGGAACTCGGCACGGCCATGGCCGGCATCGCCCGCAGCGTGCGCAGCCATGGCCACCCGCTGCCCCCGCCCTGCGTGCTGCTGTCGGGTGGCGAGACGACGGTGACGATCGGCCAGGGTCCGGCCGGGCGCGGCGGGCGCAACACGGCGTTCCTGCTGGGCCTTGCCGTCGCGCTGCGCGCCGCGCCGGGCATCTGGGCCTTGGCCGGCGACACCGACGGCATCGACGGCACGGAAGACGCGGCCGGCGCCATCGTCACGCCCAGCACGTTGACGCGGGCACGGGGCGTGGGGCTTGATCCGCGCGCCGTGCTCTCGGCGCACGACAGCTATGGCCTGTTCGACGCGGTGGGCGACCTGGTCCGCACCGGGCCGACGCTGACCAACGTGAACGATCTCCGGGCCGTGCTGGTCGCACCCGTGTAAGGAACCCAATGGCCGCCCGAACCAAGCTCCGCCGCCGCCGGCGCACCAAGATCGTCGCGACGCTCGGCCCGGCCAGCTCCACGCCCGAAGTGCTGTCCCGCCTGTTCTACGGCGGCGCCGACGTGTTCCGGCTCAACTTCAGCCATGGCGCCCATTCGGACCACCTGGCGCGAATCACCATGATCAGGGCGTTGGAGGAGCAATCCGGCCGGCCCATCGGCATCCTGGCGGACGTGCAGGGGCCGAAGCTGCGGGTGGGCAGGTTCCAGGGCGGGCGCATCGCGCTGCAAACCGGGCAGCCGCTCCGGCTCGACCTGTCCTCGGTG
>CAXSEX010000545.1:0-3049 GCA_964236415.1 uncultured Acetobacteraceae bacterium
GCTGCATGGGGTTGCGAAGCTCATGGGCGGCGACCGCCATGAACGTGTCGCGCGCTTCGACTGCCGCAGCCAGCTCTGCGTTCTGGCGGCGAAGCCTGTCAAGCTCGCTACCCTCGGAGGCGGCATCCGTCAAAGGCCGCTGCGCCTCCAAGTCCCTCATGCCAATCAACCCAATGTTATCATGCGATTGATGGTGGCAGAATGGCGCAACCGGTGCAAGGAAGCGTATGATAATCAGTCCAGCACAACTCCGGGCGGCGCGCGCCTTCCTTGACTGGAACATGGAGCGGGCTGCCGAGGAAGCAGGCATCCATAGGCGGACGATGGTCCGCCTGGAGAATGATGCCGGCTATGTCGAGCGCCAGCCGGCCAGTCTGACCCGGCTGGTCGAGGCATACCGTGCGCGGCGCATCCTCTTGGAAGGCGAGGGCCTGTCCATCGCCAACCGTCGCCGACCATCAAAACAAGTGCGCCGGCCTCGAAGATTGATACCAAATAGCAAGAACTAATCGGCGAAGTGCTTGGCGCATGCCAGGAAGTTGGCCCCGAACCGAACGCCAGGCGCGTTACCCAAAGGGATCAACGCCCGGCCCCGCCCAAGGCGCCCCTACGCGGCCCGCCGCCCGCTCGACCGCCGATTGCTGTTCTGCGCCCCGCGCTGGCCGCCACCGCGCTGCCCCTGCCCGCGGCCACCGCCGCCGCCCAGCACCGGCGCCCGCATGGTCGAGTTCTGCGCGGCGTCCGAGTGGTATTCGTGCTCCCGGAACACCGGAACCGCCCCACCGATCTCCTTCTCGATGTCCCGCAGCCACGCCCGCTGCTCCGCGCTGCACAAGGAAATCGCGTGGCCTTCCCGCCCGGCGCGCGCCGTGCGGCCGATGCGGTGCACGTAGCTTTCCGGCACGTTCGGCAGGTCGTAGTTGAAGACGTGGGACACGTCGTCCACGTCGATGCCGCGTGCCGCGATGTCGGTCGCGACTAGCACCTTCACCGCGCCGGACCGGAACCCGGCCATTGCGCGCTCCCGCGCGCCCTGGGACTTGTTGCCGTGGATCGCCTCGGCGATCACGCCGGCTTTGGTCAGGTGCTCGGCGACCTTGTTGGCTTCGTGCTTCATCAGGGTGAACACGATGGCGCGGACGACCTTGGGCGACTTCACCAGCTTCTCGATGGCGGCCTTCTTGTCGGCCTCGTCCACGAACATCATCGTCTGGCGGACGCGCTCCACCGTCGTGGACGGCGGCGCCACCTCGACCCGGATCGGGTTGCGCAGCATGCTGCCGGCGAGTTCCGCGATGCTCGGCGGCATGGTCGCGGAGAACAGCAGGGTCTGCCGGGCCTGCGGCAAGGTGGCGACGATGCGGCGGATGTCGCGCACGAAGCCCATGTCGAGCATGCGGTCGGCCTCGTCGAGCACCAGGACCTCGACCTTGGACAACTCGATATGGCCCTGGCCCATCAGGTCCAGCAGGCGGCCGGGCGCGGCGACCAGAACGTCCACGCCGCGGCGCATCGCGTCCACCTGGCGGCCCTGCCCCACGCCGCCGAACACCACCGTGTGGCTCAGCCGCATGTGCCGGGCATAGGTCGCGAAGCTTTCGTCGATCTGCGACGCCAGCTCCCGCGTCGGCGCCAGCACAAGGACGCGGCAGCCCTTCGGCGGCGCGGGCACCCGGCGGGTTTCCAAGCGTTGCAGGATCGGCAGGGCGAAGGCGGCGGTCTTGCCGGTGCCGGTCTGCGCCAGGCCGAGCAGGTCGCGGCCTTCCAGCAGATGCGGGATGGCGCCGGCCTGGATCGGCGTGGGGGTGGTGTAGCCCTCGGTCGCGAGGGCGCGCAGCAAGGGTTCAGACAGCTTGAGGTCGGCGAATGTCGTCATGAAGGGCGCCTCCTGGCGCCAGGTCGTCGGGCCGCGCTCCTGATGCGGAGGCAAGCGACGCTTGGAAGAATGCCCTGCGTGGCATCGGACGCGGCGGAATTGCCGCTGAAACTCGGTCGAAGCGGTATGCAGTCGAAACCTTGGGAGCAGAGGGCGCTTCCGTGTTGGATGTCGGCTCTCTGCGCACGAGGACACCGGAGAAGGAAGGCTCAAGCAGTCGCAGTCTGCTGCACTGCACATAAACCCTAAAGCTGAAAAATGCAATGGGATCGTGTCAGAAGAGCAACCCATCATGCCGAAATGCCACAACACTCCCCGGCAAAGCCTGCGTGACGCCCCCATCCAGGGATGGCGCCATCAGCCGACCGGGACTGCCAGCGCCTGCACGGCCTCTGCAATGGCAGCGATGTCGTCCAGCTGGACCCACGGCAAGGCCAGGTCCGGCACCGGCTCGTCCGATGCCACGGCGACCACGGAGGGATCGGTGGGATGGATCAGGGGCTTGCCGTTCGCGGCCCGGAACACCTCAAGCTTGGGCTGCCCGCCGCGCTTGAAGCCCTCTACCAGCACGAGATCGACGGGGCTGAGGCGCGCCAGCAGGTCGGCAAGCTCGGGTTCGGCGTCGCCGCGCAGCTCGTGCATCAGCGCCCAACGGTGGGCGGACGCCACCAGCACCTCCTGGGCGCCGGCTTGCCGGTGCTCCCACGAGTCTTTGCCGGGCTGATCCACGTCGAAGCCGTGATGCGCGTGCTTCACGGTCGAGACGCGCAGCCCTTCCCCGACCAGCACCGGAATCAATCGGCGCAGCAAGGTAGTCTTGCCCGCGCCGCTCCAGCCGGCAAGACCGATCACCCGCATGGGGCACCAACAACGCGAAGTACCGGCGGGAGTCTTAATGTCATTGGCCCTGTCCGCTCTTTACGGCTCGAAGACATCCCCGAGGCAACCCGGCTTTTTTGTGCCATCCGACTTTCCCGCCGTCATGCACATTAGAATTCATATGGTGGGGGCAACTGGGACTGCCCTCGACGGCCAGCGGTCCCGTGCGCGCCGGCGCGGGCCGACACGCCCTGCCCTCACTCCTGGAATGCCAGCACCACGCCGCAGGCCGCCGCCGCCGCGACCGTGATGCCGCCTTTATCCTGCGTCGCCGCGATGCAGCCGTCCCGCAGG
>CAXSEX010000546.1:0-2408 GCA_964236415.1 uncultured Acetobacteraceae bacterium
ATCCGCCTGCTGGTGTTCGCGCTGAGCGGCCTGTTCGCCGGGGTCGCCGGGGGCTTGGCGGCGCTGAACGACGAGATCGTGACCTCCGGCATCATGTCGCCGGAAGCGTCGAGCAGCGTCCTGCTGATGGCCTTCATCGGCGGCGTCGGCACCTTCTGGGGTCCGGTGCTGGGCGCGGTGCTGATCACCTTCCTGTCGGTCGCGCTCAGCATCGTGACGGACGCCTGGGCGCTTTACAGCGGGCTGCTGTTCGTGGCGATGGTGGTGTGGGCGCCGGGCGGGATGTCCGGGATCGTTCTGGCGCACGCGCCGCTGCTCCGCGCCGGGCTGGCCGGGCGGCTGCTGCCGTCCTACGCCGCGACCTTGCCCGGCCTCGTCCTGGCACTCGCCGGCACGGTGGGCCTGGCCGAGCTTGGCTTCCGGTTGCAGGCGGTGCGCAACGGCGCGTCGCCGCGCCCGGTGTTCGGCCTGGCGCTGGACCCGCAGGGCGTGCTGCCCTGGTGTGCCGCGGCCGTGCTGCTGCTGGCCGGCGCGTGGCTGCTGCGCCGGGCGGCGCCGGCGGCCAAGGCGGCATGGCAGGACGCCAGCGCCGCGGCGTGGCAGGATGCCAACGCCCTGGCCCACGCCGCATGACCCCGGCCTTGCAGGTTCCCGCCTTGCAAGTCATCGCGCTGCACAAGGCGTTCGGCCCCACGAGGATCATCCGCGGCGTCGATCTCGCGGTCGCCCGCGGCGAGCGCCATGCGGTGATCGGCCCGAACGGCGCGGGCAAATCGACGCTGTTCCACCTGGTTTCGGGCCGGCTGCGCCCTGACGCCGGGAACATCCTGCTGCACGGCCAGGACATCACCGGCCTTCCTCCGCACGCCATCTTCAACCACGGCCTGGCCCGCAGCTTCCAGGTCACTAGCCTGTTCCCGCGCTTGACGGTGTTCGAGAACCTGCGCGCCGCCGCCATGCGCACCCATGGCTGCGGCCACGCCTTCTGGCGCCGGCTGGAAGGGTTCCCTTCGTTGCGCCGCCGGGCGGACGAGGTGCTCGCCCTGATCGGCCTGGAGCGCCGCCGGAACGTGCTGGCCGGCGCGCTCGCCTATGCCGACCAGCGTGCGCTGGAGATCGGCGTCACCATTGCCGGCGGCGCCGAGACCATCCTGCTCGACGAGCCCACCGCCGGCATGAGCCGCGCCGAGACGGAGCGCGCCGTGACCCTGATCCGCCGCGTGTCGGAGGGCCGCACCCTCGTGATGATCGAGCACGACCTGGGCGTCGTGTTCGGCCTCGCCGACACGATCTCCGTCCTGGCGGAGGGCCGGGTGATCGCCTCCGGCCCGCCGGACGTGGTTCGCGGCGATCCGGCCGTGCGCACCGCCTACTTGGGCGCGGCGGCGGAGGCGCTCGCATGATGCTGTCCGTCCAGGGATTGCAGGCGTGGTACGGCAAGAGCCAGGTGCTGCATGGCGTCACCATGCAGGTGGCGCGCGGCGAGATCGTGGCGCTGCTGGGCCGCAACGGCGCCGGGCGCAGCACGATGCTCAAGGCGATCATGGGCGGCGTGGCGCGCGAGGGCCAGATCCGGTTCGACGGCCGGGACATCGGCCGCCTGCCGCCGCACCAGGTGGCAAGGCTCGGCCTCGGCTACGTGCCGGAGGACCGGGCGATCTTCCCGGACCTGACCACCATGCAGAACCTCCTGCTCGGCGAGAAGAAGGGACCCGGCGGCCCGTTCGGCCTCGGTGACGCCTACGCCCTGTTCCCCCGCCTGCGGGAGCGCGCGGACACCCCCGCCGGCGCCCTGTCCGGCGGCGAGCAGCAGATGCTCGCCATATGCCGCACCCTCATGGGCTGCCCGGTGCTGCTGATGGTCGATGAACCCACCGAGGGCCTGGCGCCCATGATGGTGCGGACGGTGCGCGAGCTGCTGGTCGCCGTCGCCGCCCGGGGCGTGACGATCCTGCTGGTGGAGCAGAAGCTGGACATCGCGCTGGCGATCAGCCACCGCCTGTACGTGATGGGCCACGGCGAGATCGTGTTCGAGGGCACGCCGGCGAGCCTCGCCGGCAACGCGCAGGTTCGGCGCGAATGGTTGGAGGTTTGAACGAGAAACATGGGCAGCATCAACGCGGTCGTGGACGTGCGGCATGACAACGGCGTGGCCGTGGTGGCGATGGACAGCCCGCCGGTGAACGCGCTCGGCATCGCCTTGCGAACGGGCCTGATGCAGGCGATGGAGCAGTTGCGCGGCGACCCGTCCGTCAAGGCCGTCGTGCTGTGCGGCACCGCCCGCGCCTTCAGCGGCGGCGCCGACATCACCGAGTTCGGCAAGCCTCCGCAGGACCCCAACCTCCGCCAGGTGATCGCCGCGGTGGAGGACATGCCGGTGCCCGTGGTCGCCGCGATGGAGGGCGTGG
>CAXSEX010000546.1:2418-3044 GCA_964236415.1 uncultured Acetobacteraceae bacterium
CGGCGGGTTGGAACTGGCGCTCGGCTGCCACGCGCGGGTGGCCTGGGGGACCGCGCGGCTCGGCTTGCCGGAAGTCAAGCTCGGCCTGCTGCCCGGCGCCGGCGGCACCCAGCGCCTGCCGCGCCTCGTCGGCCTGGAAAAGGCGCTGTCGATGATCGTGACCGGCAACCCCATCGGGGGCAAGGAGGCGGCCGGGTGCGGCCTGGTGGACGCCGTGCTGGACGGCGCCTACCCCGACGCGGCGGTCGCCTGGGCGCAGACGGTCACGGAGCGCCGCCGGGTGCGGGACCGCGACGACGCGCTGACGCCGGCCCGGGCCGACCCCGGCCTGATCGACCGCGTGGCCGCCCCCTTGCTCAAGGCGTCCGCCGCCGCCGCCCCGCGCGCCTGCGTCGAGGCCGTGCGCGCCGCCGTGGACATGCCGTTCGAGGAGGGCCTCGCCAACGAGCGCCGCCTGTTCGAGCAGTTGGTCACGGGCGACGAAAGCCGCGCCCAGCGCCACGCCTTTTTCGCCGAACGGGAAGCGCAGAAAGCCGTGCTGCCCCCCGGCACCCGGCCCCGCCCCGTCGCCCGCGCCGCCGTGGTCGGCGCCGGCACCATGGGCGGCGGCATCGCCATGTGCTTCG
>CAXSEX010000547.1:0-3044 GCA_964236415.1 uncultured Acetobacteraceae bacterium
CGTCCGGACCTTGTTCTGGGCTGGGAAGCGCTGCTCGATCTGCGCATCCCGCCGCCGGTCGATCGCGTCGCGCGTCGCTGAGGGTTCGATGCGAAAGATGTCGGCCGGCTGCCGCCGCTGCTTGCCACTGCGGGGCGCTATGCGCTGTCGGCCTCGGGGCCCTTGGCGACCTCGGCGGTGCACTTCCTGGTCTCGCTGGCCTTCACCGCCGTACTGTGCATCGCGGTCGCGGCCGGCGCGGCAGGCGCCATCAACATGTGGTACGACCGTGACATCGACGCGATCATGCGCCGCACCGCGAAGCGCCCGATCCCGTCGGGCCGGATCAAGGCCGGGGAGGCCTTGGGCTTCGGCGTGACGCTTGGCATCGCCTCGGTGATCGTCATGGGGCTGGCGACCAATGCCGTGGCGGCCGGGCTGCTGGCGCTCTCGATCTTGTTCTACGTGTTCATCTATACGGTCTGGCTGAAGCGCCGCACGCCGCAGAACATCGTCATCGGCGGCGCCGCCGGCGCGTTCCCCCCGGTGATCGGCTGGGCCGCGGTGACGGGCACGGTGGATGTCATGCCGCTGCTCATGTTCGCCATCGTGTTCTTCTGGACGCCGCCGCACTTCTGGGCATTGTCGCTGTATGCGTCCGAGGATTACGAGCGGGCGGGGGTGCCGATGCTGCCAGTCATTTCCGGCGCGCGGGCGACGCGGTTGCAGGTCGTGTATTACACGGTGGCGCTGGTCGTGGTGTCCTTGTTGCCCTGGATGCTGGGATATGCCGGGCCGGTCTATGGCGTGTCCGCCCTGGGCTTGGGCGCGTGGTTCCTTCTCGCCTCGCTGCGCGTCCTTTGGGACCGGCAGGACCCGGCGGGCGTCAGCCTGACGCGCGACGCGCCGGCGCGCTGGGCGTTCCGCGTTTCGCTGATCTACCTGTTTGCCCTGTTCACCACCTTGGCGCTCGACCACCTGCTGCCGGTGCCCCATTTTGGATGATTTTCCGCCGCCGCTGTCGCCTGCCCAGGCCACGGAACTGCGCCGGCGGCAGCGGGGCAAGAACATTGCGCTGCTGGTCGTGCTGATCGGGGTTGCCGCGCTGTTCTACGCGATCTCCATGGTCCGATTCAAAGTCTCCTGACCCGGCTTGCCACCGGTAGGGGCATGCCGACATCAATGCCATGAAAACCAGAAGCAACGGCCTGATCGCCGGTGTCCTCTTCCTGCTGATCGGCAGCATGGCCGGGCTGTCGTTCGCCGCGGTTCCGCTCTACCGCATGTTCTGCGAGGCGACTGGCTATGCCGGGACACCGCAGCTGCGCGGCGCCGCCGGCCCCGGCGCGACCGACCGCACGATGGCCATCCGGTTCAACGCGACGACAAGCCCAAGCCTGCCCTGGCGCTTCGCCCCTGGGGAAGCCGCGGTCACGGTGAAGCTCGGAGAGGACCGGCTGGCCTATTACGTCGGCCAGAACCGGTCGCAGCAGGCCGTGACTGGCGTGGCGACCTACAACGTGACGCCAGAGAAGGCCGGGCGGTACTTCCACAAGACCGCCTGCTTCTGCTTTGACGAGCAGACATTGGCGCCAGGCCAGGAGATGCAGTTTCCGCTCAGCTTCTGGGTGGACCCGGCCATCGCCGACGATCCTGACACGCGCGACGTGAAAACGATCACGCTGTCCTATACGTTCTTCCGCTCGCTCGATGACGCCGCGCGCAACGGCGGGCTGGACAAGGCCGGGCCGCATGTCGGGCCGCGGGCGGATGCTTCACGCTGACCGCTTGGAAGGCATTCGCGTTTATGCCTTGAACACCGCGGCGTTTTGGCGATGATGCGCCACCGTTTGAATAGGTCAGGATAGAATGAGCGACGCCCCGGTTGCAACGGAACGCCTCGTGCTCGACGCGCAGGACGTCAATAGTTCCGGCATGCAGCAGCCTTACCACCTCGTGGACCCCAGCCCCTGGCCGTTGCTGGGTGCGATGGGCGGCGGGCTGACGCTGTTCGGCATCATCATGGCGGCGCATTACGGTAATTATCTTTGGCTCGGCCTGGGCCTCGCGCTCGTGCTTGCCGTCATGGCGCTCTGGTGGCGCGACGTGCTGAAGGAGAGCCGGACCGCAGGGGTGCACACCCCGGTGGTGCGGATCGGCCTGCGCTACGGCATGACGCTGTTCATCACCAGCGAGGTGATGTTCTTCGTCGGCTTCTTCTGGGCCTACTTCCACTTCGCCCTCTACCCGGCGCACGTTTCGGGCGCCGAGCACGCGATCTGGCCGCCGACGGGCATTCAAACCTTCGACCCGTTCCATTTGCCGCTGCTCAACACGATGATCCTGCTGCTGTCCGGCACCGCGATCACCTGGGCGCACCACGCGCTGCTGCAGGGCGACCGCAAGTACCTGGTCATGGGCCTCGGCTTCACCATCCTGCTTGGCTTGTCGTTCACCACGTTCCAGGCGTTGGAGTACTCGGAAGCGCCGTTCAAGTTCGCCGGCGGCGGCGTGTATCCCTCGGTGTTCTTCCTCGCCACCGGCTTCCACGGCTTTCACGTGATCGTGGGCACCATCTTCCTCATCGTGTGCTGGTATCGCGCCCGCACCAACCAGTTCTCGCAGGTCCGCCATTTCGGGTTCGAGGCCGCGGCCTGGTACTGGCACTTCGTCGATGTGGTGTGGCTGTTCCTGTTCGTCGCGATCTACGTCTGGGGCGCCGGTCCGACCGGCGCCGAGTAGCCGGGCCGGGCGCCGCGCCCACCGCTTTGGCCCGTCCATCGTTCTGGCACGTCGCCTTGGGCTGCCGCTGCCCGCGTTGCGGTCGTGGCAGCCTGTTCAGCGGCCTGCTGACCACCCGGCCCGCGTGCAACGCCTGCGGCTTGAGTTTCAGGGCCTGCGGCACCGGGAACGGCGCCACGTCCAGCCTGGTGTTCGTGCTCGGTGCGCTCATCGTGGGCCTGGCGCTCTGGGTGGACCGCGTCTACCCAGCCTCTTGGGTCCACGCACTGCTCTGGCCCGTCGTCACCGTCCCGCTCGCCATCGGGCTGATGCGGCCCTTGAGG
>CAXSEX010000548.1:0-3039 GCA_964236415.1 uncultured Acetobacteraceae bacterium
CCCCGTTGCCCAGTCGGTCGCCATCGGCTTCCGCGTGCTGCTTGCCGCCGTCGCGCTGCTGGCGGCCGGGTGGGCCGCGTCGAACTGCCGGCAGGTGCCGCCGGACAGCCAGGCGGTGGTGCTGCGCTTCGGGCGGGTCGCGGGCGTGCAGGGGGCCGGGCTGGCGCTGTCCTGGCCGCGCCCGGTCGGGCAGGTGGAGTTGGTGCCGGGCGCGGACCGGCTGCTCACCCTGCGGACGGCGACCACCGCGCGGACGGCGGGGTTGCAGGACGTGTTCACCGACGCCAGCGACGTTTCCATCCCCGAGGGGGCCGGCAGCTACCTGACCGGCGACGGCGTCGTGCTGCTGTCGGCCACGGTCGCCTACCAGGTCGCGGACGGCGCGGCCTACCTCCTGGCGCGGGGGCATGTCGAGCCGGCGCTGCAGCGGCTGTTCTCCGCCAGCGCGGTCGGCGTCGCGGCGGCGCGGGGGCTGGATGACATCCTGGTGGCCCGGCCCGACGTGGCGCGGAGCGCCTCCGTGGAAGCCCGGCGGCAGGCGCTGCGGGGCGACCTGCTGCTGGCGATGAACCGGCGCCTGGTCGACTTGGAGGCGCGCGGCGCTTCGCTTGGCATCGTGGTGGCCCGCATCGACTTGGACGCCGCCTTGCCGCCCGCCGCCAAGATCGCCTTCGACGGCGTGCTGGTCGCCGCGCAGTTGGCCGAGCAGGGCATCGCCGGCGCCCGGACGGAGGCGACCCGCACGCTGCAAGCCGCCGACCGCGAGCGCGACCGCCTGCTGACGGCGGCGCAGGCCGGTGCGGAGGAGCGGGTGGGCGAGGCGCGCAGCCGCACCGCAGGGGTCGCCGCCATCCAAGCCGGCATGACGCCCGCGAGCCGGCCCGCCATCCTGGACCAGCTTTACCGCGACCGCCTGGCGCCGTTGCTGCGCAAGGTCGGCCGTTTGACCGCCGTGGACGCGGGCGGCGCCCGGGTGATCCTGCCCGCGACCCCGGGCGGCGGCGCTCCATGAGCGGCGCCGTCCACGCCGCGCCGCTCGCCTCCGCCGAGCGCAGGATGCTGGCCCTGCGGATCACGCTCGCGATGGCGGCGGCCGGGCTGCTGCTGCTCGCGGTGCTGTGGCAAGCGGCGTCTCCCGGGGAGCGCGCGCTAGCCGACCTGGTGGCCGGGGCCGCCGCCCTGCTGGTTGCCGTGCCGGTGGTCGCCTCCGCGTGGCACAGCCTGCGGCATCCCAGCCTGCACGGCGTGACCGACCGGCTGATTGCGGTGGCGCTGGTGGCCGCCTGGGCCGGCGGCGACCTGATGACCGCGGCGGTGCTGCCGATCATCATGATCGCCGGCCACGTGCTGGAGGAGCGCAGCCTGCTCGGCTCGCGCGAGGCGATCCGGGCGCTGGGCCGGCTGACCGAGACGCACGCGCGGCGCCTCAACCCGGACGGCGGCGCCGAGACCGTGGCCACCGCGGCTCTGCGGCCCGGCGACCGGATCGAGCTGCTGGCCGGCGGGCGCGTGCCCGTCGATGGGATCGTGCGCGCGGGCGGGGCGAGCCTCGACATGGCTTCGCTCACCGGGGAAAGCGTGCCGGTCGATGTGGGCGTGGGCAACACGGCGCTGGCCGGTTCCATCAACACGGACGGGCGGCTGGAGCTTGAGGTCGTCCGGCTGGGCGCGGATACGACGCTTGGCAAGATCATCGCGCTGATGCGGACCGCCGAGCGGGCCAAGCCGCCGGTGGCCCGGCTGCTGGAGCGGTATGCCGGGCACTACACGGCGCTGGTGCTGCTGGTCGCGGCCGGCACCTGGTTCGGCACCGGCGACGCGGCAGCGGCGCTTGCGGTGCTGGTGGCGTCCTGCCCCTGCGCCCTGGTGCTGGCAGCGCCGGCCACGGCGGTGGCGGCGATCTCGGTCGCGGCGCGGCACGGCATCCTGATCAAGGGGGCGGCGTTCCTGGAGCAGTTGGCGGAGGTGTCCTCCGTCGTGTTCGACAAGACGGGCACGCTGACCACGGGGGAGCTGGCCTTGGCGGGGTTCCGCGCGTCCCCCGGGGTGGAGGAGGGCGCCGCCCTGCGCCTGGCGGGCGCGCTGGGGGCGGCGAGCAGCCACCCGGTGAGCCGCGCGGCGTCCCGCGCCGCGCCGCCCGGCATCCGCCCGGCGCTGGACCAAGTGCGGGAGCTGGGCGGCTTCGGCGTGACCGCGACCGTGGACGGCCGGGCGGCGGCGCTCGGGCGTCCGGATTTGTTCGCCGGGCTGGGGGTGGAGGCGCCGGCGGCGCCCGCGCATGACGGGCCGATTGCCGGGCTGAGCCATGGCGGCGCGTTCCAGGGATGGCTGCTGTTCGCCGACCGGACGCGGGCGGAGGCGCGTGCGGCGGTCGAGGAGCTGCGCGCGCTTGGCTTGGGGCGGCAGGTCCTGCTGACCGGCGACCGGGAGGCCGTGGCGCGGCGCATCGGGGCCGAGCTGGGCATCGGCGACGTCGTGTCCGGGGCGCTTCCCGAGCAGAAGATGGGCCGCGTGCTGGCGGAGATACGGGCCGGGTTCCGCCCGCTGGTGGTGGGCGACGGGATCAACGACAGCCTGGCGCTGAAGGCTGGGGCGGTGGGCGTCGCCATGGGCGCGCAGGGCACGGACGTGGCGCTGGCGTCGGCGGACCTGGTGCTGATGACCAGCGACCTCCGCCGCCTCGCCACCGCCATCCGCCTCAGCCGCCGGTGCCGGCGGACGATCCATGTCAACGTGGCGATTGGGTTGGGCTGGACGCTGGCGCTGGTGGCACTGGCGGCGGCTGGGGTGCTGGGAACGGAGGGCGCGGTGGTCGCGGCGCTGCTGCACAACCTCAGCACGTTCCTGGGCCTGGGCAACGCCGGGCGGCTGCTGCTGTTCAACGAAGCCAAGGCCCCGGCGCCCGGCCCGGCGCCTGACGCAGCCTTGGCCGTGCCGGCCTGATGCGCGGCTTGATGCCGGTCGGGTTGCTGGCCGTCCCTCTGGTCGTCTGCATCCTGCACAGCTTGGCGCGGCAGCCTGTTGTCGAGGGGGAGCCGC
>CAXSEX010000549.1:0-3031 GCA_964236415.1 uncultured Acetobacteraceae bacterium
CTGGGCACGACGGGCGAGGCCAACTCGCTCGGCGTGTCCGAGCGCATCGCGGTGTTGGAGGGCCTGGTCGAGCGCGGCATCCCGCCCGCCCGCCTTTTGCCGGGCGTCGGTACCCCGGCCCTGACCGACACGGTGCTGCTGGCCCGGCACGCGGCCGACCTCGGCTGCCCCGGCGTGCTCGCCCTGCCGCCGTTCTTCTACAAGAACCCGAGCGAGGACGGCCTGTTCGCCTGGTTCAGCGAGGTCGTCCAGCGCGTCGGCGGCGGCGCGCGGATTTTCCTCTACCACTTCCCCGCGCAGTCCGCGGTGCCGTTCACCGTGGCGCTGGTCGGCCGCCTGCTGCACGCCTACCCCACGGCGATCAAGGGCATTAAGGACAGCAGCGGCGACTTCGCCAACACCCATGCCTATGTCGAGCACTTCGCGCGGGACGGGTTCGAGGTGTATTGCGGCGATGACAGCCACTTGCACCAGCTTTTGCAGGCCGGAGGCGCCGGGTCGATCTCGGCGGCCAGCAACGTGACCTCCGCGGTGAACGCCCAAGTCTATGCGGGCTGGGACGCCGATGCCGGCGCCGCGGCGCAGGAGGTGCTGACCGCGCTGCGCCGGGCCGTGACCTCGGCGGCGCTGATCCCCGGCCTGAAGGCGCTGGTCGCGCGCCACACCGGGGACGACGCTTGGCTGAACATCCGCCCGCCGCACCTGCGCTTGAACGAGGACGCCGCGGCCCGTTTGTTCACGACGTTCGACGAATGCGGGGTGCGGCTGGCAGACGCCGCTTGACGGACCCGGCGACAAGCGAGGCACAGCGGCAGGTCGCCCGCCTGCTCGCCTTGATGGCCGCCCTTCGCGATCCCGCCTCGGGGTGCCCGTGGGATCAGGCGCAGAGCTTCGAAACCATCGCGCCCTACACCATCGAGGAAGCCTACGAGGTCGCCGACGCCATCGCCCGGCATGACCTGGCGGCGCTGCCCGACGAACTCGGGGACCTGCTGTTCCAGGTGGTTTACCATGCGCGGATGGCCGAGGAAGCGGGCGCGTTCAACTTCGCCGATGTCGCCCGCGCCATTACGGACAAGATGATCCGGCGCCATCCCCAGGTCTTCCCCGCCGGGCCGGACGCGCCGGGTCCGCCAGGCTGGGAAGACCAAAAGGCCCGGGAGCGCCTGGCCCGCGCCGAAACCGGGGTCCTGGCCGGGGTATCCGCCGGCCTGCCCGCACTGACCCGCGCCGCGAAGCTGACCAGCCGCGCCGGCCGGGTCGGCTTCGATTGGCCGGACGCGCCCGCCGTGCTGGACAAGCTCGATGAGGAGGTGGCGGAACTCCGTGCCGAACTGCCCGGCGCCGACCCGGACCGGCTGGCGGACGAGGTTGGCGACATCCTGTTCGTCGTCGCCAACCTGGCGCGCAAGCTGGGCCTGGACCCGGAAGCCTGCCTCCGCGCGGCGAACGCGAAGTTCACGCGCCGGTTCAACGCGGTGGAGCGCCGCTTGGCGGAGGCGGGGCACAGCCCGGCCGATGCGACGCTCGACGCGATGGAGGCGCTTTGGGCCGCCGTGAAGCGGACCGAGTAGCTCATACGGGCGGCACCATTGATCGAGCCGGGTGCGGTTGCTGATGGGTTTCACCTACGCGACCCATGCCGTAAGATGGGTGAAACCCATCGACGGACGACGGGCATTCAACCAAGCCGTCTGTATCAGTCCTCGAACAAGGCCGACCGAAGCGCGCGCCAGCTCGCCTTGTCCGGCGCGCAGATCAGGCCGCCGGTAGCATCGGCCGGGCTGTATGGGGAGCCGTCGAGCCGCGCCGACCAGCCGCCGGCTTCCCGGTGCAGCAGCCACCCCGCCGCGTGGTCCCACGGCATCAGCCGGTGGTAGATGCTGAAGTGGCAATGCCCCGCCGCCAGCATCCGGTACTGATGTGCGGCGCAGCGGTAATCCCAAGCCGCGCCGAGCCGCGGCAAGTTGCGGCACACCAGGGATTGCGGCGGCTCCGGCATGTGTCTCCACGAAAGGGAGCCGGCCATGGCGGCCAGCGGCACGGGCGCCGCGACGTGCAGGGCGGCGCGTTCCCCCGATGCGGTTTCCAGCCAGGCTCCCTGCCCCGCCGCGGCCATGGCCGTGTCGTCGCCGACGGGATCGTGGATCACCGCGCCGACCACCGCGCCCCGGCGCACCATGGCCACCATCGTGCCGAACAGCGGCAGCCCGGCGCAGAAGTTCGCCGTCCCATCCACCGGGTCCACCAGGAAGCAGAGTTCGGCGTCGGCAATCGAGTCCAGCAGCGCCGGGTCGCGCGACGCGGCCTCCTCCCCCACCACGGTGCAGCCGGGGAACAGCCGGCCCAAGCCCGTGGCCAGGCGCAGTTCGGCCTGCTCGTCGGCGGCTGTCACGAGGTCGAGCGGCCCGGTTTTCGCCTGAACGTCGCCAGGCAAGAGGTTGCGGAACCGCGGCATGATCTCGGCGCGGGCGACGGCCCGGACCAACTGCACGACCTCGGCCAGGTCCCCTGCGGCGCTCACGCGCCGCGCTCGAACCGTGCCCGGTCGGCGGCGAGCATGCGGACGACCATGTGAACGCCGTCCTCCTCGTCCCGCCGCTCCATCACTTCGCCGTGCTCATACAGCCAAGCCATCCGCGCGCCGTCGGAGGCCGGGAGGTGATAGTCGGCCACCTCCATGCCTGCCGAGATCCGGTCGTCAATCGCCCGGCACAGCGCGGGCAGGCCGTCGCCGGTGGTGGCCGAAACGGCGATGCAGCCATCCCGGGCCGGCACGGCGTCAATGCCGCCCATCAGGTCAGCCTTGTTCAGCACCTCGACCGTGCGGGACGGCCAGTCGGCGTCCAGCACGCCATCCTTCACCATGCCGTCCAGCACGCGCACCACGTCGGTGCGCTGCGCCGCGCTGTCCGGGTGGGCGACATCGCGCACATGCAGGATGGTGTCGGCCTCGCTCACCTCTTCCAGGGTTGCCCGGAACGCGGCCACCAAGTCGGTCGGCAGGTCGCTGATGAAACCAACGGTGTCC
>CAXSEX010000550.1:0-3030 GCA_964236415.1 uncultured Acetobacteraceae bacterium
TCGGCCGCACGCATCATCGCCGCCGTCGGCGACCCCGCACGCTTCAAAAGCCCAGAGGCCCTGGCCGCATATCTCGGCGTCGTCCCAGGCCTCAAGCAATCCGGTAAGTCCAGCAGCTTCAGAGCCCGCATCGCACCCATGGGAAACGCCCGGCTGCGAATGGCGCTCTGGATGCCCGTCCTCACCGCCGTCCGCCGGAACGCCTGGCTGCGGGCCTTCTACCAACGACTGCGAGCCGCCGGGAAACCCCCCAAGCTCGCCCTCGTCGCAGCCCTGCGAAAGCTCATGCACGCCGTTTACAGCGTCGCTTGCTCTGTTGAAACCCTCACGTTGCCTGTCGGGTTGATATGCTTTTTGGCGCGAACCGGGAGGCGATGATGAGGAAGATGTCCAAGTCGGCGGTGCAGGTCGCGCGGGAAGCGCTGGCGGCAGGCCGGGCGGCCTTGCCGGAGTTCAGCAGCCGCACTTCGCGCAAGGACTACACGCAGCCACAACTCTTCGCCCTGCTGGTGCTGCGGCAGTTTCTGCGGACCGACTACCGGGGCGTGGCGATCACGGTGGCTGAGTGGGGCGAACTCCGACGTGCCCTCGGGCTGACCAAGGTGCCGCACTACTCGACGCTGGCCTACGCCTCGCGCCGTATCCTGGCGGACACGGAGGGTGGGGGGCTTTCACCAGCCTACAGGCTGCTGTGGTCCGACGCGCCCGCCGTGCTGACCTGATCGACGCCGCACCGGTGGTGGCAGTGGACGCGACCGGGCTCGAGACCCGGCACATCAGTGCCCACTTCGGCCACAAGCGGGCCAAGGGTAAGGCGAGAAAGGGGAAAGGCCACCGACAACGCGCCTGGCCCAAGCTGACAACGGTGCTCCATACGCACTCGCACCTCTTACTCGGTGCCGTGCCGGGTCTCGGCCCGAGCCAGGACTCGCCCGACTTCACCCCGGCCATGCGCCAGGCGGCGGAGTTGCTCGCCATCGACACCGTCCTGGGCGACGCGGGCTACGATGCCGAGCACAACCATCGCCTGTGCCGCGAGGACCTCGGCGTCCGGCAGACCGTGATCTGGCTCAACCGCCGCAACACGGGACGTCGTTGGCCCAAGACCCCATACCGGCGTGCCATGCGCCACCGCTTTCCCAAGCTGCTTTATCACCAGCGCTGGCACGTCGAGAGCGGGTTCAGCCAGCACAAGCGCCGTCTTGGATCAGCGCTGACCGCACGCAACACCGCGTCCCAGAACCGCGAACTCGTCCTGCGCGTCCTCACCCACAACCTCACGCTCCTCGCCGAAGCCGCGTGAGGGTTTCAACAGAGCAATAGGCACTCTAAACCTTCTTCGCCCCGGGGGGCGGCACCGGCTGTGCGTCCCGGCGCAGCTTCTTCTCGCCCAGCAGCAGCAGGATGGGGGCGGCGATGAAGATCGAGGACGAGGTGCCGACCACGATGCCGAACAGCATCATCAGCGCGAACCCCGACAAGGACGCGCCGCCGAACAGCGCCAAGGGCAGGCTCGCCAGGAACACAGTCATCGAGGTGCCCAGCGTCCGGTTCAGCGTCTCGTTGATCGAGAGGTCGATCAGTTGCCGGAGCGGCATGGTCTTGTACTTGCGCAGGTTCTCGCGCATCCGGTCATAGACGACCACCTTGTCGTTGGTGGAGTAGCCGATCACGGTGAGGATCGCCGCCACCATCACCAGGTCGAACTCGATCCGGGTCACGCACAGGAAGCCGATGGCCTTGGTCACGTCCAGGATCAAGGTCACGACGGCGCCCACGGCGAACTGCCACTCGAAGCGGAACCAGATATACACCAGGATCATCAGCAGGCTGATGCCGAGCGCCAGCATGCCGTTGCGGAACAGCTCGGAGGACACGGCGGCGCCGACCGCGTCGGTGCGGACGACGCGGCTGCCGGGCTGGGCCTCGTCGAGCGCCTGGCGCACGCGAGCGACGGTGGCCTGGGTGGATTTCTCGTCGCCTTGGGGGTCCATGCGGATGATGACCTGGTCGGCGCTCCCAAACCGCTGCAGCCCGGCTTGCGGGATTTGCGCCGTGGCGAGCGCCGCACGGATCTTGCCGAAATCGGCCGGGGCGGGGGTGCGGACCTCCATCACCACGCCGCCGCGGAAGTCGATGCCGAGGTGTAGGCCCGGGTAGAGGAACAGCCCAAGCGAAAGCAGCGACAGCACGGCCGAGGTGGCAAGGCCGATGTAGCGCCCCCGCATGAACTGAATCTTGGTGTGGTCCGGAACCAGCCGGAACAAGGGGCGGAGGAACATCGGGGCTACACCGGCAGCAAGGCGGGCTTGGTCGCGACATACCAACGCACCGTCAGCATGCGGGCGAACAGGGTCGCGGTGAACAGCGTGGTGACGATGCCGACCGTAATGGTGACGGCGAAGCCGCGCACCGGGCCGGAGCCGAACACGAACAGCATGACGTGCGCCAGGAATGCGGTGGCGTTGCTGTCGATGATGGTGCTGTAGGCCCGGCGGAACCCGGTTTCCAGCGCATTGAGCGGCGAGCGCCCGTTATGCACCTCTTCCCGCACGCGCTCGTTGATCAGGATGTTGGCGTCCACCGCCACGCCGAGCGTCAGCAGGATGCCCGCCATGCCGGGCAAGGTCAGCGTCGCCCCGATCAGCGACAGCAGCCCGATCTGCAGCACCAGGTTGACCAGGAGCGCCACGTTGGCGAACCAGCCGAACAGCCCGTAGAACACCGCCATGTAGGCGATCACCAGCAGGAAGCCGACCGCGAGCGCGACCGCGCCGTTGCGGATGCTGTCGGCGCCAAGCTCCGGCCCGACGCTGCGTTCCTCGACCACGGTGAGCGGGGCGGGCAGGGCGCCGGCGCGGAGCAGCACCGCGAGGTCCTGGGCGCTGCGGGCGTTGAAGTTGCCGCTGATCTGGCCGCGCCCGCCGGTGATCGGCGTTTGGATCACCGGGGCGCTGATCACCTTGTCGTCCAGCACGATGGCGAAGCGGCGGCCGACATTGGCGTTGGTCACGTCGGCGAACCGTCGTG
>CAXSEX010000551.1:0-3009 GCA_964236415.1 uncultured Acetobacteraceae bacterium
TCCTCGCCCACGCCGATGCTGTCATGGGTGAAGATGTAGATGACCGGCAGTTCCATGATCGCGGCCAGGCGGATCGGCGGCTTCATGTAGTCGCTGAAGATCAGGAACCCCGAGCCGTAGGACCGGATGCCGCTCAGCGCCATGCCATTGCAGATCGACCCCATGGCGTGCTCGCGGATGCCGAAATGCAGGTTGCGCCCGCCGTAGTTGTCCGCCTCGAAGCTGCCCGCCCCTTGGAACGTCATGTTGGACTTGGTGGAGGGTGCCAAGTCCGCCGCCCCGCCCACCAGCCAGGGCACGTGCGGCCCGATGGCGTTCAGCACCTTCTGCGAGCTGTCGCGGGTCGCCAGGCCCTTGGCGTCCGCGGGGAAGCTCGGGATGTCCGCGTCCCAGCCGTCCGGGAGATGGTGGTGGTCCATCATATCCAGTTCGGCTGCGAGGTCGGGGTACTCGGCGCGGTAGCGGGCCAGCATGTCCATCCAAGAGGTCCGCAGGCGGCGGCCGCGGGCGCCCATGCCGGTGGCGAAGTGCTCGCGCACGCCGGGCGGCACCAGGAACTGCGCGTCCTCCGGCCAGCCATAGCTGCGCTTGGCGGCGCGGATCTCCTCGTCGCCCAGCGGCTCGCCGTGCGCTTCCCGCGTGCCCTGCTTCTTCGGCGCGCCGTAGCCGATGACGCTGCGCACGAGGATAAAGGTCGGGCGGTCGGCGACGCCCTCCGCGTCCCGCAGGGCTTGCAGGGTCGCAGCCGTGTCGTTGGCGTCGTCCACGTGCAGCACGTGCCAGCCATAGGCGGCGAACCGGGCCGCCACGTCCTCGCTGAACGCCAGGTTGGTCGATCCCTCGATGGTGATGAGGTTGCTGTCGTAGATCCACACGAGGTTGGACAGCTTGAGGTGGGCGGCGGTGCTGGCGGCCTCCCCGCTCACGCCCTCCATCATGTCGCCGTCGCCGCACAGCGCGTAGATGCGGTAGTCATACAGCGGGAAGCCCGGCTTGTTGTAGCGGTTGGCGAACCAGCGCTCCGCCATCGCCATGCCGACGCTGTTGGCCACGCCCTGGCCCAGCGGACCCGTCGTGGTTTCCACGCCCGAGGTGTAGCTGTATTCCGGGTGGCCCGGCGTCACGCTGCTGAGCTGCCGAAACTGCTTGATGTCGTCGAGCGACACCGCCTCCGCGTCGGTCGCGCCGTCCTCGTTGATCCGCCGTGTGCCCGACAGGTGCAGCAGCGAGTACAGCAGCATGGAAGCATGGCCGACCGACAGCACGAAGCGGTCGCGGTTGGGCCAGGTCGGGTCCGCGGGGTCGAAGCGCAGCACGTCCTGCCACAGCGTGTAGGCGACGGGCGCCAAGGCCATCGGCGTGCCGGGATGGCCAGATTTCGCCTTCTGCACCGCGTCCATCGACAGGGTGCGGATGGTGTCGATGCAAAGCTTGTCGATGCCGCCTTGCGCCGTCCCGGTTTGTGCGACCGTGTCGCCGTCTGCTGCCATGAGTTGGTTTCCTAACGCTGAACTGTGGCGGACGGGCCGTGCGGTGGATCACCGGGGCGCCGATGCTCCCGCTGGCGCGGGCTGGCGGTGGGTCCCATGTCCGGCACCGGGCGAACGCTCTCAGACGGGATGATGCCCCCTGCAGACCTGAAAATAAAGCTGGCCGTTGGCCTCGAAGCGACAGCGCACCAAGTCCGCTTTCCCGGTAACGTGCCCGCCCGGCTTTCAGTTGCGTGTGTCGGTCCGATGAAACCTGCGGCCGGCCCCCGGCATTGGGCGAATGGCAAGGGCCGCGCCGCACGCCCGCGCTTTTTCCGCGGGCAGCCCCATCCGTGGCGGCTGGCCTGGAACTTGCAAATCCTGCTGAAACTGCAAAGTTCCTGCCGTGACCGAATGCACCCACGTGATCACCCGGGAGACGCTGCGGGACGACGCCCTGCGCCGCATGGTCGCCGCCGGGGCGCCCGGCATGCGCATTCTCACCGACGCGGAGCGTGCGGCGTCGCTGGACGCGACCCTGGCCCAGCGCCCGCAGGCGTGCGACGGCGACGGCGCGTGGCTGTTTGCCTACGGCTCGCTGATCTGGAACCCGGCGCTGCACTTCGACGGGCGCCGCCTGGCGCGCGTGCACGGCTGGCACCGCTCGTTCTGCCTTTCGACCCAGGCCGGGCGCGGCACGCCGGAGAACCCCGGCCTGGTGCTCGGCCTCGACCGCGGGGGCGCCTGCGTCGGCGCGGCGTTCCACGTGCCCAAGGCCCTGATGGCCGACGAGTTGGCCCTGCTTTGGCGGCGCGAGATGCTGTCCGGCAGCTACCAGCCGCGCTGGGTGCGGGTGCGCGGCGCGGACGGCGTGCCGTTCGGCCATGCCATCGCCTTCACCATCCAACGCGGCTGCGAGCAGTATGCCGGCGGCCTGGCGCGGGAGGACGTGGTGCGGCGCCTTGCCTCCGCCCGCGGCGCGCTGGGCAGCTCAGCCGACTACCTGTTCCGCACGCGGGACGGGCTGCGCTCGCTCGGCATCCTCGACAAAGGGATCGAGGATTTGGCGCAGCGAGTGGAGGGGGCGCATCGGGTGGAACGGGCCTCTGCCCCCTCGACGCCGCACCCGGCCGTTGCCATCTGAGGGCGATGTCAACAACCCTCGCCCGCAAGCTTGCCGAAGCGCCGCCCGTTGCCTTCGAGCCGAAGAAGCAGCCGGCGAAGCCCGGCGGCAAACCGCTCCGCGTGGTATCCGAGTACCAGCCCGCCGGCGACCAGCCGACGGCCATCCAGGGGCTGACCGCCGGCGTCCATGGGGGCGAGCGCGATCAGGTGCTGCTGGGCGTCACCGGGTCGGGCAAAACGTTCAGCATGGCGAAGGTGATCGAGGCGATCCAGCGCCCGACCCTGGTGCTGGCGCCCAACAAGACGCTGGCGGCGCAGCTTTACGCGGAGATGAAGGGCTTCTTCCCCGACAACGCCGTGGAGTACTTCGTCAGCTACTACGACTACTACCAGCCGGAGGCCTACGTCCCGCGCA